>NZ_JBEOWI010000006.1:0-232651 GCF_040296005.1 Kitasatospora sp. NPDC002551
CGGGCCCGCTCGGTTCGGCCGGGGGATGGGCGCGGGCGCCCCGGCGGGCCCGTCGCCGGCCGCCCCCGCGCCCGGATCCGCTCCTGCCCCCGGCGCCCCGGCCCCTCGCGCGGCCGCCGGGGCCGGGCACCCGGCCTTCGTCCCGGTGGGTGCCCCGGTGCCGCTGACCGTTCCCCCGCCCCCGGCCGCCCCGCCGACGGTCGGGCCCGGCGCGGGCACGGCCCCCGGGCCCGTTCCCGGCCCCGGACCCGCGCCCGGGCGGCCCGACGACCACCCGGACGGCCATCATCCGCACCGCCGCCGCACGGACGGCCCCTCCGCCGACGCCCAGGCCGGGCCCGCCTGGGGCGTGGTGCCGGTGGCCCCCGCGCACGCGACCGCCCTCCACCTGGCCATGCGCGCGCTGCGCGCGGACGGCGGCGCGGTCACGCCCGTCGTCCGGCTGCGGACCATCGCCGACAGCCGGCCGACCGGCCTGCCCGGCGGGCTCGGCCCGGTCGACCCGGAGCACCAGCGCGAGATCGAGCGCCGGGCGCCCCGGGACGCCGACGGCCTGCCCGTCCGCCACCCCGACCCGGCGGCGGGCGGCTGGACCGAGGTGGTCAACGACGGCGGGTACCGCGCACCGGGGCGGGCCAACAACGGCCTGGAGATCGCCCTCTCCGCCGTGGACACCTTCACCGGCCGGCCGACCTGCGCGGCCCCGCGTGTGCCCACCGAGGGCGACGCGGGCGAGCGCGGCGGCCGCGACCGCGCCGAGCGCGAACTCGGCGCGCCGTTCCGCGACCTCGGCGACGGCGACCGGGCCTTCGCCCGCCTCGCGGGGGAGCTCCGCCGGGCGGGCCACGGCGCCCAGGCCGTGCTGCTCACCCTGGACGGCTTCGGCCGCCCGCACGCCTGGAACGCGGTGAACCACCAGGACACCGTGACCTACCTCGACCACCAGGCGGGCCGCCGGGCCCCGGCCCCCCTCCACCCCGCCGACCACGGCCTCTGGGCCATCGCCCTCACTCCCGAAGGCCGCCCCCTCGACCTGCCCGCCCCCACCCCGTGACTCCGGCGATCGCCTGCGCCGACCCCTGCTCCGCTCCGACCCGGGGGTTTTATGCAGACCGGTCTACAGATTCACCCTGGGAAAAGGTAGACCGGTCCACATATTCCGCCTTCGACGCAGCAGATTCTCTAGACCGGTCTGCATATTCGACCCCACCGGGCCCGCGAGTACGCCGTGCCAGGACCGTCGCTCAAGCCGGCGGCCGCCACTCGTGCTCCAGGATCGGGTACGTGATCGAGTCACGCCAGGCGCCGTGGACGAAGACGTGGTCGCGGATCCGGCCGTCCTCGGTCATCCCCGCACGCAGGAGGGTCCGCGCGGAAGCCTCGTTGAGGGGGGAGCGGGCCGCCCAGACGCGGTGCAGGCCGAGGCCGTTGAAGCCGAGCTCACACAGCAGATGCACGGTCTCCGTTCCGAGGCCGCGGCCCCACTCGGCCGGGTGGAGGGCGAACCCGATGGTGGCGGCCCGCTGCGGTTCGGTCGCCAGGCGCGCGTAGCCGATCAGCCGGTGCTCGCCGGGCCCGGTGACGGCGAGGCAGTACCCGGTCCTCGGCGTGTCCCCGGCGGAGACGACGGACCGGCCGACGATGGACTGCACCTGCTCCCGGGTGCGGGGCTCGAAACCGAGGTGCCGGGTGGCCCCGGGATCGCCGTAGATCGCCAGAAGGTCGTCGGTGTCCCCGGGTTCGACTTCGCGCAGGGCCAGCCGGCGGCCCGCCAGGTGGACTGGAGTCATGGCCGCGGAGCCTACCCGCGGGGTCGCCGGACGATCAGAAGCGGCGGGCGGAAGGAGGACGGCGGGGCGGTGTGAGGGGGGTCGGCACAATGAGGTGGGCGCGGTGGGGCTGGGCACGAGGAGTCGGAGGTGGCCGCGGTGGCGGTGACGAGGGCGGCGGCGATCGAGGCGGCGCACCGGTGGATCAACGGGGACCTGCCGACGGCGCGCGCCCGGCGGGTCCGTTCGCACGAGTTCGAGCTGGGCTGGGTGGTCTGGGCCGATCCGCCGCCGGTCCACGTGGACCCGCTGACCGGGGAGCGGCGGGCGCCCGAGGAGATCGGGGCGGCCTGCGCCGTGGTGGACCGGACGGACGGCCGGTTCACCGTCTGGCCGTCCGTCCCGGTGCCCGAGGTGGTCCGGCTGTACCGGGACTTCGTCGGCGCGGGCGGGTACGACCCCACCCGGCCGCCCGCCACCGGTCGCGGCACCCGGGCCGAGCTGATCTACCGTGACGCCACCGGTGAGCAAAGGACCCTGGCCCTGCGTTCGGCACCCGGCCTGCCGCACCCGGCGCTGCGCGGCTGGTGGTGGCTGCGCGGGCAGGGAGTCCGCCCCGAGGAGGTGCTCGCCGTCCGCACCGACCTGCGGCCGAGCGCCCTGCCGGGCGGCTACTGGGCGTACGCGCTGACGGCCGAACTCCCGGACGCGCGCCTCGACTTCGAGCTGCCGTACGGCCCGCGCTTCGACCAGCGGGCGGCGGCCGTCCGCGCGCTGCCGCAGGAGGAGGGCGCCGGGCCGGTCCGCAACCGGGTCCCGTTCCCGCGCGCCGCCGCGCCCGCGCCCGCCGAGGCCGAGCACGCGCTCGCGGAACGGCTGACCGCGCGGTTCGGGCCGGACGGCGTCCGGCGGTTCGCGCCGGCGGACATCGCGCGCGCCGACCTGCCGGCCGAGGACGCCCGGGTGCTGCTGACGGTCGGTGTGCCGACGGCCGTCGACGGCTACTTCGCCCTGCACGACCCGGGCCCGGACCCGGTCCTGGGCGGCGCGCGCCCGAACGGCGGCCTCCACGGGCCCGCCACCGTGCTCCCGCCGCTGGCCGACCACCTGGCGGCGGCGGGCCGCGGCACCCGGGTGGCCGAGCGGGAGCGCCGGGCGCTCGCCCCGCAGCTGGTGCTCGGCACGGACGGCTGGGCGCTGATCACCCTGGACACCGCCTGCGGCGCCGTCCGCGCCGTCGACCCCGACGACGCGACGGCCCGCCACTGCAACGCCTCGCTCACCGCCTTCGTGCGCTCCCTCGCCCTGTTCGCCGGCCGGCTGCCAGGCCTGCGCGGGCTCGACCCGCAGGCCGCCGGAGCGGCCGTCGCCGAATTGCAGAACGGCCTCGCGGCGCTGGACCCGGAGGTCTTCGCCGACCCGGAGAACTGGTGGGCGGTCGTCGTCGAGCAGCTCTGGGACGGCCTGCTCTGAACGGGTGGCGCCAGCAGACTGCGCCGAGCCCTCCGCCGCCCGGGTGAACGCCGGAACAACACCGTCCGAATACCGTTCGAACGACCCCGCCGCCCCGGGCCCGAAGCACCCCCCGCAGCCGCGATCAGTGCCCGGACCAGCACGAACACCGGCACGACCGGTCTCCTCCGGGTCGGGATCGCGTAGCGTGGAGAGTTATGCGACTCGGTGTTCTCGACGTAGGTTCCAACACGGTCCACTTCCTCGTGGTGGACGCCCATCCGGGCGCCGCACCCCTGCCCGCCTACTCCCACAAGGCCGAGCTGCGGCTCGCCGAACTCCTCGACGAGCAGGGCGCGATCAGTGAGGCCGGCGTCGAGAGGCTGATCGGCATGATCGCCTCCTCGCTGCGGGTCGCCGAGGACAAGGGCGTGGTCGACATACTGCCCTTCGCGACCTCCGCCGTGCGCGAGGCCGCCAACGGCGAGGCGGTGCTGCGCCGGGTCGCCGAGGAGACCGGAGTGGAGCTGCGGGTGCTCTCCGGTCAGGACGAGGCCCGGCTGACCTTCCTGGCGGTCCGTCGCTGGTTCGGCTGGTCCTCCGGCCGGCTGCTCAACCTCGACATCGGCGGCGGCTCGCTGGAGATCGGCTGCGGCCTGGACGAGCAGCCCGACGCCGCCTGCTCGCTGCCCCTCGGCGCCGGCCGGCTGACCGCCCGCTGGCTGCCCGGCGACGTCGCCGACCCCGAGCAGCTGCGCGGGCTGCGGCGGCACATCCGCGCCGAGATCGCCACCGTCGTCGGCGAGATCTCCCGCCTCGGCGCCCCGGACCACGCCGTGGCCACCTCCAAGACCTTCAAGCAGCTCGCCCGGATGACCGGCGCCGCCCCGGCCGACGCCGGCCCGTACGCGGACCGCCGGCTCACCCGGACCAACCTCGCCGCCTGGCTGCCCCGGCTCTCCGCGATGACCGTCGCCGAACGGGCGCAGATCCCGGGCGTCTCCGAGGGGCGGGCCAAGCAGTTGCTGGCCGGCGCGCTGGTCGCCGACGCCGCGATGGACCTGTTCGGCCTCGACGAGCTGGACGTCTGTCCCTGGGCGCTGCGCGAGGGGATCATCCTGCGCCGTTTGGACGCCATGGACAACGCCGCCGACCGCCGCCGGCCCGCCCTCACCCCCTGACGGCCGGTGCCCGGAACGGCCGGGCGGGCGGCGACCCGCTCCCCGTTCCGGGCGCCGTCCGCTTACGCTGTCTCCCGTGGCACCACCAGCGGGCGAGGACGGAACGCGGGAGGGCCGCGCTCCCGAGGACGGGCAGCCGCGGCCGGACATCCCGCGCCGCCCGGCCCACCGCACGGCCCCCGAGCCGCCCGCAGAGCCGGCCCCCGGGCCGCCCGCCGTCCGGAGCCCGGACCGGGCCCCCGGCACGCCCCCGACGGCGGTCCGCCGGGCCGCCCCGGCGGACCCGACGGACGCCCCCGCCCGCCCCCGCAAGCTGGGCAAGGCCGCCCGTGAGGCCGCCGGCGGCGTCGCCGAGAAGGCCGCCCGGAAGGCCGCCACCAGAGCCGCGGGCAAGGCGGCCGGCGCAACCAAGGCGAGTAAGACGAGCAAAGCGAGCAAGACGAGCAAGACGAGCAAGACGCCCCCCAAGGCCCCCGCCGCCCAGCCCGCGCAGCCCGCCCGCAGCACCCGCACCGCCCGCGCGGCCGGCGCCGCCAAGGCCGCCGTCCAGTCGGTGAAGTCCGTCAAGGCCGCCCGCCAGGCCGCCGCCCGCCCCCCGCTGCTGCGCACCACCGACCGCCTGGTGCTGCCCGCCCACCCGGCCCTGCACATCCCGGACACCAAGGTCGCCCTGTCCACCGCCTCGGTCTACCCGGCCACCACCGCGATCGCCTTCGAGCTGGCCGCCAAGCTCGGCTACGACGGCGTCGAGGTGATGGTCTGGAACGACCCGGTCAGCCAGGACATCGAGGCGCTGCGCCACCTCTCCGACGTCCACGGCATGCCGATCCTCGCCGTGCACGCGCCGTGCCTGCTGATCACCCAGCGGGTGTGGACCACCGACCCGTGGACCAAGCTGGTCCGCGCCCGGGCGGCGGCCGAGAAGCTCGGCGCGAGCGCGGTCGTCGTCCACCCGCCGTTCCGCTGGCAGCGCCAGTACGCCCGCGAGTTCGTCGAGGGCATCCACCGGATGGCGGGGGAGACGGACGTGCGGTTCGCCGTCGAGAACATGTACCCGTGGCGCTACAAGGACCGCGAGATGCTGGCGTACGCGCCGGGCTGGGACGTCACCGACGAGGAGTACCGGCACTTCACCATCGACCTGTCGCACGTCGCCACCTCGCGGGTGGACGCCTTCGCGATGGTCGAGCGGATGGGGGACCGGCTCGCCCACATCCACCTGGCGGACGGCTCGGGCTCCGGCAAGGACGAGCACCTCATCCCGGGCCGGGGCAAGCAGCCCTGCGCCGAGCTGCTGGAACACCTCGCCCGGACCGGCTTCGACGGCCACGTGGTGCTGGAGGTCAACACCCGCCGGGCCGCGTCGCCCGCCGAACGCGAGGCCGATCTCGCCGAGGCGCTCGCCTTCACCCGCTTGCACCTGGCCACCCACGCGCGCGTACGCTGACGGCACACGAACTGCCGTACTCAGGGGGAGACATGGCGGAACAGGACGGAACCCGTACCAGGCCCAGCAGCGACTTCCGCGGGCTCGCGGAGTCGTTCGGCGGGGTGGCGGCGGAGTACGACCGGGCGCGGCCCTCGTACCCGCAGGAGCTGTTCGACGAGCTGGAGCGGCTGGCCGGCCGCCCCCTGCGGGGCGCGCGGGTGCTGGACGTCGGCGCGGGGACGGGGATCTCGACCCGGCTGCTGGCCGCGCGGGGCGCCGACGTGGTGGCGGTGGAGCCGAGCGCGGGGATGGCGGCGCAGTTCCTGGCGAGCGGCCCGGGTCTGGCGCTGGTCCGGGGCAGTGGCGACGAGCTGCCGTTCCACGACCACTCGGCGGACTTCGTGACCTACGCCCAGGCCTTCCACTGGACGGCCCCGGAGCGCTCCGTCCCCGAGGCGGTCCGTGTCCTGCGCCCCGGCGGAGCGCTCGCCGCCTGGTGGAACGTGAAGGACAGCACCGTCGCCTGGGTGCGGGCGATGGGCGAGCGGCTCGCCGTCGCGCTGCCCGGGACCTACCACGGCTACGGTGCCACCAAGGAGATCGCCTCCCACCTCGCCCCGTACGGCCTGCGGAACACGCAGTCGGTCCTCCACTGGGAGCGGCGGATCACCGTCGAGCACCTGATCACCGACCTCTCCTCGCGCTCCTACCTCGCCGCGCTCACCCCGCAGCGGCGCGAGCCGCTGCTGGCCGTCGAGCGCGAGGCGCTGCTGGCGGAGTTCCCGGACGGCTGGGTGATCGAGCCGTACGTGCTGTACCTCAACGTCGCGCTCACCCCGGCCCGAAACCGCGCCTGAGCCCGGCCCGAAACCGCACCTGAACCCGGCCCGGTCCGACGGAGGGGGAGACATGGCGGACGTCCAGGAGTTCCGCGGGCTCGCGGAGTCGTTCGGCGGGGTGGCTGCGGAGTACGACCGGGGCAGGCCGTCGTACCCGCAGGAGCTGTTCGACGAGCTGGAGCGGCTGGCCGGCCGCACCCTGCGGGGCGCCCGCGTCCTGGACGTCGGTGCCGGCACCGGCATCTCCACCCGGCTGCTGGCCGCGCGGGGCGCCGACGTCGTCGGGGTGGAGCCGAGCGCGGGGATGGCGGCGCAGTTCCTGGCGAGCGGCCCGGGTCTGGCGCTGGTCCGGGGCCGCGGTGACGAGCTGCCGTTCCACGAACACTCGGCGGACTTCGTCACCTACGCCCAGGCCTTCCACTGGACCGATCCCGAGCGCTCCGTCCCCGAGGCGGTCCGCGTCCTGCGCCCCGGCGGAGCGCTCGCCGCCTGGTGGAACGTGATGGACCAGGACGTGGCCTGGGTCCGCGCCGCCGGCGCCCGGGAGCGCACGCTGATGCCCGGGGCCGTCCGCCGGTTCGACGAGGTGGAGACGGCGGCCGAGCAGTGGCGCCGCCTCGGTCTGGAGTCCGTCGGCACGGTGCTCCGCTGGGAGCGCCGGACCACCGTCGACCACCTGATCACCGACCTGTCCTCGCGTTCCTACGTCGCCGTCCTCGGCGAGGACCGGCGCCGTGCGCTGCTGGAGGGCGAGCGCGAGGCGCTGCTGGCGGAGTTCCCGGACGGCCCGGTCACCGTGCCGTACCGCCTGGACCTCACCGTCGCGGTCGTCCCCCGCTGACCGCGGCGCTGACCGCATCGCGGACGCGGCGTCCGCCGCCCGGACGGCGGGCGTAGGCTCGACGGACACAGCGGCCCCGCACCCTCCGAACGACCGGGGCCGCCAGCCAGCCTCCGAAGGAGTGGAGCACAGTGCCCGAGCTGAGGTCCCGTACGGTCACCCACGGTCGCAACATGGCAGGCGCCCGGGCGCTTCTCCGGGCGGCCGGCGTAGCCCGCGAGGACTTCGGCAAGCCGATCATCGCGGTCGCCAACTCCTTCACCGAGTTCGTCCCCGGCCACACCCACCTCCAGCCGGTCGGCCGGATCGTCTCCGAGGCGATCAAGGAGGCGGGCGGCATCCCCCGCGAGTTCAACACCATCGCCGTCGACGACGGCATCGCGATGGGCCACGGCGGCATGCTCTACTCGCTGCCCTCGCGCGACCTGATCGCCGACTCGGTCGAGTACATGGTCAACGCGCACTGCGCCGACGCGCTGATCTGCATCTCCAACTGCGACAAGATCACCCCCGGCATGCTGATGGCCGCCCTGCGGCTGAACATCCCGACCGTCTTCGTCTCCGGCGGCCCGATGGAGGCCGGCAAGGCCACCCTGGTCGACGGCACCGTGCGCAAGCTCGACCTGGTCGACGCGATCTCCCAGGCGGTCAACGAGAACGTCTCCGACGAGGACATCGCGATCATCGAGGAGAACGCCTGCCCGACCTGCGGCTCCTGCTCGGGCATGTTCACCGCCAACTCGATGAACTGCCTCACCGAGGCGATCGGCCTCTCGCTGCCCGGCAACGGCTCCGTCCTCGCCACCCACACCGCCCGCCGCGCCCTCTACGAGCGGGCCGGCCACACCGTCGTCGAGATCGCCGACCGCCACTACGGCCGGGACGACCACTCCGTCCTGCCCCGCGCGATCGCCACCCGCGCCGCCTTCGAGAACGCGATGGCCCTCGACATCGCGATGGGCGGCTCGACCAACACCATCCTCCACCTGCTCGCCGCCGCCCAGGAGGCCGAGCTGGACTTCGACATGCGGGCCATCGACGCGATCTCCCGCAAGGTGCCCTGCCTCTCCAAGGTCGCGCCCAACGGCTCGTACTACATGGAGGACGTGCACCGGGCCGGCGGCATCCCGGCCATCCTCGGCGAGCTCTACCGGGGCGGTCTGCTCAACGAGGACGTGCACACCGTGCACGCCGACTCGCTCGCCGAGTGGCTGAAGACCTGGGACGTCCGCGGCGGCTCGCCGTCCGCCGAGGCGGTCGAGCTGTGGCACGCCGCCCCCGGCTGCGTGCGCTCGGCCGAGGCCTTCTCCCAGTCCGAGCGCTGGGATTCGCTGGACACCGACGCCGCCAAGGGCTGCATCCGCAGCGTCGAGCACGCCTACTCCGTCGAGGGCGGCCTCGCCGTGCTGTACGGCAACCTCGCCGAGGACGGCTGCATCGTGAAGACCGCCGGCGTCGACGAGTCGATCTGGACGTTCAGCGGGCCGGCCGTCGTCGTCGAGTCCCAGGAGGACGCGGTCGAGGCGATCCTCGCCAAGCGGGTCAAGGAGGGCGACGTGGTCGTCATCCGCTACGAGGGCCCGAAGGGCGGCCCCGGCATGCAGGAGATGCTCTACCCGACCTCCTTCCTCAAGGGCCGCGGCCTCGGCAAGGCCTGCGCGCTGGTCACCGACGGCCGTTTCTCCGGCGGCACCTCGGGCCTGTCCATCGGCCACGCCTCCCCGGAGGCCGCCTCCGGCGGCACGATCGCCCTGGTCGAGGACGGCGACACCATCGCCATCGACATCCCGGGCCGGCGGATCTCGCTGGAGGTGCCGGCCGAGGTCCTGGACGAGCGCCGCCGCGCGCTGGAGGCCGCCGGCGGCTACCGGCCGAAGAACCGCGACCGCCAGGTCAGCCAGGCCCTGCGCGCGTACGCCGCGATGGCCACCTCCGCCGACAAGGGCGCCGTCCGGGACGTCAGCAAGCTCGGCTGACCCCACCGCGGCACCGGCGAGTGACGAGGAGCCGTCCCGGCCACCGGGACGGCTCCTCCGCCGTTCCCGCCCACCGGGGATAATCGGACCCGTGACCCAGGAACCCAGTCCCCCTGCCCAGCCCGCCGGCGCGCCCGAGCCGGAGCCGATCCGCTGGTTCGGCACCAGTTGGGTCGAGCGCGGCGGCGACTACCGGCTGCGCCGCGTCCTCGTCCCGGTCGGAGCCCTGCTCGCCGCCGCGGCCACCGCCCTCGTGCTGCGCTTCGCCGTGGACGGCATCCAGATCGCCGACAACGGCGGGTTCCTGAACGGGCTGCTGGTCGCCGCCGTCGCGATCTGCTCGCTGCTCGCCGCGCTGCGCACCTGGAAGCTGCTGGCCGAGGGCAAGGAGAACCTGACCGGCTGGATGGCCGAGGAGAAGTCGCTCGGCGTGGTCTGGATCATCGGCGGGGTCGGCGCCCTGCTCGCCTACTTCGTGCGCAGCCTGCGCGAGGCGCCGGGCGAGGCCGTCCGGCGCGCCCGCTACGAGCGGGAGCTCGACCGCCACGAGCGCCGGCAGGCGAACCGCAGCGGGCGGCCCGGCGCCAGGACGCCGGGCCGCCCCAAGCGCAGGCGCTGAGTTCAGGCCCTCTCTCTCGGATCACGTCGGACCAGTGGGCGTCGGTGGAGTGCGTGCATCGGTGGTGCGGAGGAGGGAGTCCATGCGGTGGGGGCACCTCCCGGCCGCCGGGCTGGGGGCCATCGGCGACCGACGACAAGCCGGCGAGGTGCGTGCTCCGGCGGCGACCGCCTGGCGTGATCCGAAAGAGAGGGCCTAGCTGCGGGTCACCGTCCCGCACTCGCCGTCGTCGGCCGGCAGGTCCTTGGTGCGGTCGTACGGGTCGCTGGCGGTGCCGCTGGGCGCCGGCTCGGGGCCGTCGAACGTGGCCGAGAACTGGTCGAACCGCGGGTGCAGGTAGCCGTCGTAGACGTCGCAGGCGCTGTTGCCGATCTCGGACCTGCTGTTGATGTTCAGCTTCTTCGGGATCACGTCGTAGCGCTTCGGGTTGTAGAACCGGAAGGTCTCCACCTTGCGGATCACCGTGCGGGCGGTCCAGGTGTCCCCGGCGACGTCGGCGGCCGGCACCGTCCAGCCGACCGGGCGGGCGGTGCCGCCCCCGCTGCTTCCGTTGCCGCCCTCATTGCCGCCGCCGCCCGGCGCGGTCGGCCGCGCGGTGGGCTTCGGCCTGGGCGAGGCGGCCCGCTTGGCGGCCTCCGGGCCGGGCCGCAGCGCGTACACGAAGGTGAAGTCCGTGTGCACCAGGACACCCTTCTCGCCGTCGCCCTCGACCGTGATCAAGCCCTGGAGCTTCACCGTGCCGTTGACCGGGATCGCCTCGGCCGGGTCGAAGCGGGTGAACCAGTAGGTCGGATCGCTCTCGGCGGACGGCTTGGCGAGCGCCTTGACCGCCGAGTTCTGCTCCTCGGCGTCCAGCATCGCCAGCGCGGCCGTCGGACGCCCGCCGGCCACCACCGCCGGGTCCATGTTGGCCAGCGCCAGGTAGTCCTTGACCAGCGCGACCTGCTCGGCGACCTCCTCGGCGGTGAACACCCCGATGGCGCCGGGCGTCTCCTTGGGCTCGAACACCGTGATACTGGTCGGCCACCCCTCGGCGGGGGAACCGGCCCACGGGTGGTCGACGGTGGGGCGCTGCCCGGCCGCCGCCGACGGCGCCTCGGTCGGCCGGGCCGTCTCCGGCGCGACGGTCGGCACCGGGGCGGACGAGGCCGTGCCGGCGGAACCGTCACCGAAGCGCGTCGAGTACCAGTTCCGCAGCCCGTCGACGTTCAGCGCGGCGAGCACCAGGGCGATGGCCAGCACCACGAACAGCGGCGTGCGCCACTCCAGTGCGCGGCGCGGCCGAGGGCTGCCCCACGCGTCGACCGGCCGCGCCCTGCGGGCGAACCGCTTCTTCGGCGCCGGCCCGTCGTTCACCGAGCGGCGGCCGCCCGGGTCGACCGGCGGGGTGTGCTTCCACTGGGCGGCGAGCATCCGGGTGCGGCCCGTCTGCTCCTTGACGGAGGCACCGTTGACGAACTCCTCGTCGAGGACGAGGTCGGCGAACGGGTCCTTCCCGTCCGGTCCGGACGGGGCGGTCCCGTCCGGTTCCCGGCCCTCGGACGGGCGCGGTTCTGGGTCTTCGGCGATCGGCATCGCGCCAGTATGCCGACGGGGTGTGACGAATGTTCGATCGGGGGCACACCGTTCGGTGAACGCGCCAGCGGTGTGCGGGGATCGGGGCGCTTTTGTCCCTCGCGGGCCCGCCGCCGCGCCCGCGTCAGTCCTTGCCGCGGGCCTTCTTCACCGACCCGACCACCCCGGCGACGGTCACCAGCATGGCGGCCGGGAACAGCGACTCGAAAAACGCCTCGAACACGCCCGCGTCCCCGAGGAACAGCTGCGCCAGCACGTTCAGCACCAGCAGTCCGCCGGCCGCCGGGAGCGCCGCCTGCCACGGGTGCTCGTTCGCCCACCGCTGCAGCCGCCGGTCGCCGCCCTCCCGGCGCAGCCGGGCGCCGACCGTGCCGACCAGGAAGAAGAAGAACAGGCCCCAACCGGCCGGCCCTGCCAGCATGCTCAGCGACCAGTCCCCGTCGATCAGATCGATCACCAGGTCCGTCGCCCCCACCACCGCACCGACTCCCGCGGCCGTCCGCCACGGCCCCAGGGTCGCCGCGGCGACGGCGACCTGCCGGTTCTCACGTCGGGACATCTCTCCGTGTGCCATGACTCCACGGTGCGCCCGCGCCCAGCCCCGGGCCATAGGGGACAACCCGGAGTTTCGCCCTAAGGGGCGCCCCGTCCGGGCTGCCCGCAGAGTGGACGATGCCGCCGGTGGAGGGCGCGCGGTGCGAGGATGGCCGCGGTGACGGAACGCGGCACCGGAGGCAAGGAGCGGCCATGACCAGCAGCGCGGCGCACGGACAGAAGATCGCCTTCCTCGGCACGGGCAAGATCGGGGAGGCCCTGCTCTCCGGTCTGCTGCGGGCCGGCAAGGACCCGGGGGACGTCCTGGTGACCGCCCGCCGTCCGGAGCGGGCCGCCGAGCTGGCCTCCCGGTACGGGGTCGGCGTGGTGGGCAACACCGAGGCCGCCAAGCTCGCCGACACCCTGATCCTCGCGGTGAAGCCGCAGGACATGGGCACCCTGCTGGACGAGCTGGCGCCGCACGTCGCCCCGGACCGGCTGGTGATCTCGGCGGCGGCCGGCATCCCGACCGCCTGGTTCGAGGCCCGGCTGGCGGCCGGCACCCCGGTGGTCCGGGTGATGCCGAACACGCCGGTGCTGGTCGACGAGGGCATGAGCGTCATCTCCGGCGGCTCGCACGCCACCGAGGCGCACCTGGAGCGGGCGGAGGAGATCTTCCGTTCGGTCGGCAAGGCGCTGCGGCTGCCCGAGTCCCAGCAGGACGCGGCGACCGCGCTCTCCGGCTCCGGCCCGGCGTACTTCTACTTCCTGGTCGAGGCGATGACCGACGCGGGCATCCTGCTGGGGCTGCCCCGGCAGGTGGCGCACGACCTGATCGTGCAGTCGGCGATCGGTGCCTCGGTCATGCTGCGGGACTCCGGCGAGCACCCGGTGAAGCTGCGCGAGGCGGTCACCTCGCCGGCCGGCACCACCATCGCCGCCATCCGCGAGCTGGAGAACCACGGGGTGCGGGCGGCCCTGCTGGGCGCCCTGGAGGCGGCCCGGGACCGCTCCCGGGAGCTGGCCTCCGGCGGCAAGTGATGGCCGGGGCCGTCCGGCTAGGGTCGAACGCATGAGCTACGAACTGGTGATCTTCGACAACGACGGTGTCCTGGTGGACAGCGAGCCGCTCTCCAACCGGCTGCTGGCCGAGTACCTGACCGAACTGGGTTACCCGACCACGATCGAGGACTCCTACCGGGACTTCATGGGCACCGCCGCCCACCGGGTGCACGACGTGATCGCCGAGCGCTACGACGGCGCGCGGCTCCCGGAGGGCTTCGACGACGCGTTCCACGGCCGGGTCTTCGACGCCTTCGCCACCGAGCTGGCCGCCGTCCGGGGCGCGGACGCGCTGCTGGAGGAGCTCCGGCGGCGCTCCGTGCCCTACTGCCTGGCCTCCTCCGCCCACCACAGCTGGATCCGCGCCGCGCTGGACGCCACCGGCCTGCGCGGCCACGTCGCGGAGGAGCGGATCTTCAGCGCCCAGGACGTCGGCGTGGGCAAGCCCGCGCCGGACCTCTTCCTGCACGCGGCCCGCGCCCTCGGCGTCGACCCGGCGGCCTGTCTGGTGGTGGAGGACAGCCCCAACGGGGTGCTCGCCGCCCGCGCGGCGGGCATGGACGTCTACGGCTACACCGCGCTGACCGACCCGGCGAAGCTGACCGAGGCCGGCGCCACCGGCCTGATCGCCGACCTGGCCGAGGTCCCCGCCCTGCTGAGCCGTTAGGCCCCGGCCGCGCCCGGCCCCTTCCGGTCCCGCACACCCCTTCCCGGGATCGGCCGTCTGCGCCTACGCTCTCGCCACCGACCGCCGTACCGGCCAGTAGCGAGGTGCATGTGCGTACCGAGGGTCCCGTCGTCACGCCCCGGCTCCGGGCCGGCCGGGCCGCGCTGGCCGCGAGCTTCCTGCTCCAGGGCGTCACCTTCGCCCTGCTGGTCACCTGCATCCCGGAGATCCAGGACCGGTACGGGCTGGGCGACGCGCTGCTGCCGCTCTTCCTGGCCGCGGTGCCGGTGCTGGCCGGGGTGGGATCGATGGCCTCCGAGCGGCTGGTCCGCCGGACCGGCGCGCGGGCCGTGCTGCGGGTGGTCCAGCCGGCCGTCTGCGTCACCCTGGCCGCCGTCGGCCTCGGCGACGCGCTCTGGCAACTCGCCCTCGCCCTGGGTGCGTTCGGACTGCTGGTCGGCGCGCTGGACGCCAGTATGAACATGCTCGGGGTCGGTCTCCAGCACCGCTACGGCCGCTCGGTGATGCTCGGCTTCCACGCCGGTTTCAGCCTCGGCGGCATCCTCGGCGCGGCCGTCGCCGGCCTCGGCGCGCACTACGGCCTGGGCCTGCCGGTGCTCTTCGGGACGGCGGCCGCGGTGATCGCCCCGCTCGCGCTGCTGGCCGGCACGTACGCCGCCGGTCCCGCCGAACTCGGCGACGCCGTCCGGGAGGCCGCCGAGGCCGCCGCCCGGTCGATCCCCTGGCGTCCGCTGCTGCCGCTCTGCCTGGCGATGGCCTTCGCCTACATCGCCGACGCCTCGGTCTCCAACTACAGCGTCAAGTACCTGACCGACGGGCTGGGCAGTCCCGAGGACGTCGCCAAGCTCTCCTACCTCGGCTACATGCTGGCGATGCTGCTCGGCCGGGCGCTGGGCGACCGCGCCGTGCAGCGCTGGGGCGCCGTGCCGGTGGTGCGCACCGGCGCCGCGCTGGCCGCGCTGGGCTTCGCGGCGGCCGCCGCCGCGCCGGGCGCCTGGGCCGGGATCGCCGGCTTCACCGTGCTGGGCCTCGGGATCTGCGCGATCATCCCGCAGGTCTTCGCGGCTGGCGGCCGGCTCTTCCCGGCCGATTCGGACGCCGCCGTGGCCCGGCTCAACCTGTTCAACTACGTGGGCTTCCTGCTGGGTTCGCCGCTGGTGGGCGCGCTGGCGGACGCGAGTTCCTACCGCTGGGCCCTGCTCGCGCCGATGCTCCTGGTGCTCGCCGTCCTCCCGCTCGCCGACCGCTTCGCCCCGGGCCCGACGGCCCCCGCCCCGGCTCCGGCGGCCGTCTGAACGGCGGTCCGGGATCCTGGCCCGCGCCCCGGCCTCCAGGGCGACCCGCGCCCGGTGCCGGCCGCCGCCCCGGCCGGATCGCGGTCCCGGTGCCCGCGGCCGCACCCGCGCCGACGGCGAACGGGCGCGTCGGGGCCTGACGGCCGTACGGCCGCCGTTCGAGGACCCGTTGCCGGGCCGGGCCGCCCCCACCCACTACGGTGGACGCCATGCCCGAAGCCGAGCGTGACACCTCCTGCGGCCTGCACCTCTTCTGGGACGAGGCGGTCACCGCCTACGACTTCGGCCCAGGCCACCCGATGGACCCGACCCGGCTCGCGCTCACCATGCGCCTGGTGGAGGACCTCGGACTCGCCGCCGGACCGGGTGTCACCGTCCGGGCCGCGCCGCCCGCCGGCGAGTCCACGCTGCGCCTGGTGCACACCGCCGAGTACGTCGAGGCGGTCAAGTACGCCGCCGCCCACCCGGAGCGGCAGGACCCGCGGCACGGCCTCGGTACCGACGACAACTGGTCCTTCCCCGCCGTCCACTCCGCCTCCGCGCTGATCGCCGGCCAGTCCGTCGCCGCCGCCGAGGCCGTCTGGCGCGGCGAGACCCCGCACGCCGTCAACTTCGCCGGCGGCCTGCACCACGCCATGCCCGACCGCGCCTCCGGCTTCTGCGTGTACAACGACCCGGCCCTCGCCATCGCCCGGCTGCTGGAACTCGGCGCCGAGCGGGTCGCCTACGTCGACATCGACGTCCACCACGGCGACGGCGTCCAGCAGGCCTTCTGGGACGACCCCCGGGTGCTCACCGTCTCCCTGCACGAGCACCCCGCCACCCTCTTCCCGCAGACCGGCTGGGCCACCGAGACCGGCGGCCCCGGCGCCGAGGGCTCCGCGGTCAACCTGCCGCTGCCGGCCGGCACCGGCGACACCGGCTGGCTGCGCGCCTTCCACGCCCTGGTGCCCGGACTGCTCGCCGCCTTCCGCCCCCAGGTCCTGGTCACCCAGCACGGCGCCGACACCCACCTGGAGGACCCGCTCGCCCACCTCGCCGTCACCGTGGACGCCCAGCGGGCCATCGCCCAGGAGCTGCACGAGCTGGCCCACGAGCACTCCGACGGCCGCTGGATCGCCCTCGGCGGGGGCGGCTACGCCGTCGTGGACGTCGTCCCGCGGACCTGGACGCACCTGGTCGCCACCGCGGCCGGCCGGCCCGTCGACCCGGCCACCGAGACCCCGGAGTCCTGGCGTGCCGAGGTGTACCGGCGCACCCGCCGTCCGGCCCCGCTGCGGATGACCGACGGCGCCCGGCCGGTCTGGCGCGACTTCGACGCGGGATACGATCCGGCGGACCGTCTCGACCAGGCGATCCTGGCGACCCGCCGCGCCGTTCTGCCGCACCACGGCCTGATGCCCTGATCCGGGCCGCCGAACCGGTGCCTCCACTTGTGAAGACCTGGTGCGTCGTCGCTTTCCGTGCGCACGCCGACTAGTGCAGACCGAGGATCGGCTACGTACTGCAACGGGCTTATCCCTCACCGTCAGAGGACTGCGCTTCCCCCTCTTCCCACTGGTACCACCCATAACTACTCTGGGGATACACGTGTGCCGGTGGAGTCACCGGAGGGGAAGCCGGTGCCTTGCACACGGGTAAGGGTCGGGTGATGGTCATGAGTTCCGGCGAACGCCCCTTGCAGGACGTCGTCTTCCTGACCGTGGCCGAGGTGGCCGCGGTCATGCGGGTTTCCAAGATGACGGTCTACCGGTTGGTGCACAGCGGTGAGCTGCCCGCCATCCGGGTCGGCCGCTCGTTCAGGGTGCCCCAGCAGGCAGTGCACGAGTACCTCAAGGACTCCTACGTGCGGCTCGAGAGCGCGTAGGCGGGCCGGTCCGGTACGGGGTCCACCTCGGTGGGCCCCGTATCCGTTCGCCCCGGATTCGCCGCCTGTTCGCCCGCTTCGGGGAGCGCGATTACGGCCCTGGGCGTGTGGAATGTAGGCTAGGCCCTCCGTCAGTCGTATGGACTCCGTCTCTCACGGGCGAGAGTCTCAGTGAGCGAGGGTTGTTCCGTGGGCTCTGTCATCAAGAAGCGTCGCAAGCGTATGGCCAAGAAGAAGCACCGCAAGCTTCTCAAGCGCACGCGCGTTCAGCGTCGCAACAAGAAGTAAGCGCCCCCGGCCGCGCCTCGCGCGCCCAGCGCTTCGCACCGCCCGTCCCGGTCCTCACGGCCCGGGGCGGGCGGTGTCGTTTCCCGGCCCGCCCGGGCGGCGCGGTACGGTGCACGCAGGTCTCCCGGGCCGAGGAATGGGGTGCAGCGCTGTGGGAACCGTCGTGCTCGTCACCGGCGTGGCCCGCCACCTCGGCGCCCGCTTCGCCGCCGAGCTGCGCCGCCGGGAGGGCGTGGACCTGGTGGTCGGGGTGGACGTGCAGCCGCCGCGCCCGGCGCTGCGCGCGCTCGCGGAGCCGGAGGGGCCCGCCGCGCCGTACCGCTTCCACCAGCTCGACCTGCGCCGTCCCGCGGTGGCCCGGGTGATCGCCGAGCACGGCGTCGACACGGTCGTCCACCTGGCGGTCAGCGCCACCGGGCCGGGCTCCACCCACCGCTCCGCGGTGAAGGAGTCCAACGTGATCGGGACCATGCAGCTGCTCGGCGCCTGCCAGAAGGCACCGGGCGTGCGCCGGCTGGTGGTGAAGTCGACCACCGGCGTCTACGGCTCGGCGCCGCGTGACCCGGCGGTGTTCACCGAGCGGACCCAGCCCAAGGTGCTGCCGGGCGGCGGCTTCGCCAAGGACGCCGTCGAGGTGGAGGGCTACGTCCGGGGCTTCGCCCGGCGCCGCCCGGACGTCGCGGTCACCGTGCTGCGGTTCGCCAACATCGTCGGCCCGGGCGCCGACACCCCGCTCGGCGCGTACTTCGCGCTGCCGGTGCTGCCGACCGTCCTCGGCTACGACCCGCGGCTGCAGTTCGCGCACGAGGACGACGTGGTCGAGGTGCTCTGCCGGGCCTCCTTCCCGGCCGGGCCCGGCACCGTGAACACCGGCACCTTCAACGTCGCGGGGGAGGGCGTGCTGCTGCTCTCCCAGTGCGCCCGCCGGCTGGGCCGGCCGACCCTGCCGCTGCTGCTGCCCGCGGTCAGCTGGATGGCCGGGCTGGCCCGGCAGACCCGGCTGGTCGACGTCTCGCCCGAGCAGCTGCGGCTGCTGACCCACGGCCGGGTGGTGGACACCGCCCGGCTGCGCGAGGAGTTCGGCTACCGTCCGGCGTTCACCACCCCGGAGGCCTTCGCGGACTTCGCCGCCGCGCAGTCGCCCGGCCTGCTGCCCCCGGGCCGGCTGACCGCCGTCACCGACGGCCTGGCCGCGCTGCTGGCCGGGGCCGACGCCGACGCCGCCGGTGCCCGATCGCCCCGACCGCCCCGACCGAGGAGCTGAACCCGCATGAGTGCCGCCGCCGAGAACGCGCCGGGCGAGGCGAAGGTCATCCCGATCGAGTCCGCCCCCAGCTGGAGCGAGCAGCCGCCGGCCGACGGCCCGGGCCTGGCCGACCGGGTCGCCGAGGCCGTCGGCGGCGCGCTGGCCGGGCGGCTCGGCGCCGCCGCGACCCGGGCGTTCGGCAAGGGCTGGGAGGACCGGGCCGCCGACGGCCTGGCCTTCCTGCGCCGCCGGATCACCGGGGACTACGAGGTCGACGAGTTCGGCTTCGACCGCGAGCTCACCGAGGAGGTGCTGCTCGGGCTGCTGCGGCCGCTGGCGGAGACGTACTTCCGGGTGGAGGTGCGCGGGATCGAGAACATCCCGGCCGAGGGCGGCGCGCTGATCGTGGCCAACCACTCCGGCACGATCCCGCTGGACGCCCTGATGACCCAGGTGGTGATTCACGACCACCACCCGCGCCGGCGCCACCTGCGGATGCTCGCCGCCGACCTGGTGTTCGTGCTGCCGGGCGTCAACGAGCTGGCCCGCAAGGCCGGGCACACCCTGGCCTGCAACGAGGACGCCCAGGCGCTGCTGGAGCGCGGCGAGCTGGTCGGCGTCTGGCCGGAGGGCTTCAAGGGGATCGGCAAGCCGTTCTCCGAGCGGTACAAGCTGCAGCGGTTCGGCCGGGGCGGCTTCGTCTCCTCGGCGCTGCGGGCACGGGTGCCGATCGTGCCGTGCTCGATCGTCGGGGCGGAGGAGACCTATCCGATGATCGGGAACTTCCGGACGCTGGCCCGGCTGCTCGGCCTGCCGTACGTGCCCGTCACGCCGACCTTCCCGTGGCTGGGGCCGCTCGGGGCGGTCCCGCTGCCGACCAAGTGGATCATCGAGTTCGGCGAGCCGATCGCCACCGACCGGCACCCGGCGGAGGCGGCGGACGATCCGATGCTGGTCTTCGACCTGGCCGACGAGGTGCGGGAGACCATCCAGCACACCCTCTACCAGCTGCTGGTGCGGCGGCGTTCGGTGTTCTTCTGACGACGGGCGCCCGCGCGGACGCGGACGGGCCCGGCGGACGTGGTGTCCGCCGGGCCCGTTCCGTTCTCCCGCCGGTCCGGTCAGCCGCCGAGGATCCGCAGACCGGGCAGCAGGCCCGGGATCAGCGGAGGCACCTCGACGCCCTGCTGGGCGGCGCCGCTCGCGCTGGGCGCCTCGCTCGGCGAGGCCGGGGGCTGGTCCGGCGCCGGTGCCGGGGCCGGGGCCGCGGGGGCGTCCGCGCTGGGCGAGGGCTTGACACCGGTGAGCCCGCTGGTCAGGTTGTCGACCAGCCCGCCGACCGGCGCCGGGACGACGTCGGCCGGGTTGCTCGGCAGCGGGAGGACCGGTGCGGCGGGCGCCGCCGGGCCGAGGATGCCGCCCTGGGCCGGGACCTGCGGGGTGACGCCCGGCCTGCCGCCGACCGCCCCGGCCGCCGGGCCGCCGGTGGCGCCGCCCTGGGCCGGCGCGTCGCCGACCGCCGGGTTGCCGCCGGGCGCCGTCCCGGCGGACGGTCCGCCCGAGCCGCCGCTGCCCGCGCCGTGGGTCGCGCCGCCCGCCCCGCCTCCGGCCGGCGCACCGCCCTTGGCGGGCTGCTCGACCAGGTGCAGGGGCGCGACGTCCTCACTTATGTCGTCGAAGAGCTGGTCCACCAGGTGCGCCTGCGGGATGAGCTGGACCGGGAGCCGGGACTGCAGCTCGGTCCAGGTGCCGTCGCCGTCCTGGGCGAAGCCGGCCAGGGCGCGCATCGGGTCCAGCGAGCCGTTGTTGCGGTAGACGGCGCGCAGCAGGTCGCGCCCCCTGATCGCGTCGGCGTGCATGGCGTCGAGGGCCCTGCGGACCTGCTCGACGGTGCCCGGGCTGAGCGCGCCGGCGGAGTCCGTCCGGCCCACCAGCGACCTCGCCTCGCCGAGGCGGGTGGAGGCGTTGTCCAGGAGCAGTTCGCCGCGTTCGCTGTCGGAGCCCGCGAGGTTGAGCCGCAGGCCCTCCAGACCGCGCTTCATGCCGTACAGCGGGTCGCCGGGAAGGGCGTTGCCGCTGGCGGCCGCGGCGCCGGCGAAGCTGCCGACCGCGAGGCCGGCGACCAGGCCGCCGATCGCGAACCGGCGGCTCCAGCGTCCGCGCGGCGCGGTGCGCACGGCCCGGTGGCGGCGCTGCCGTGGCACGGTGGCGCCCGGACCGCCCGCGAAGGCCTGCTCGAACGCGGCCATCAGCTGGGCGCGTTGAACGGTCCTGACCTCCCGGTCGAGGCCCGGCGCGGGCAGCGCGCGGAGCGCGCCGACCGTGTCGATGAGTTCCGCCATCGCGGCCGGACCGGCGTTCCCGCCGGCGGTGCTGGCCGTTCCGTCGCCGTCGGCAGCGCGGTGCTCCGCCTGGTGGGCCTCCAGCGCCTCGGCGAAGGCCTTCGCCCGCCGGTGCTCCAGCACGTTTGCCGTCACGGGCCACACCTCCCTTCGTCGTTGTCGACACCCCGGCCTGCCGGACGGTTGCCCCGGCAAGCCAAAGCCACTCCATCGGGTGAGAGGTCGCAATTCGACTTGACCGTACGCCTGGTGGAGGCTTGCACGCTGGCCAACGAGCGGCGCGGGCGGTCGGTTACGCACGGTTGATCACCGGCCCGCCCGTTCACCCGGATGTGTCGGGCCGTCCCGGAAGGTGACGATCCGCGCCCCGGCCCTCCCGGCGCGTCCCCGGACCCCGCCCGGGGGCACCGCCCGTTCACCGCGCGTCGGGCGGGAGCAGGCGGGCCAGGGTGCGCACGGCGCGGTACTGGAGGGTCTTGATGGCGCCCTCGTTCTTGCCCATGATCCGGGCGGTCTCGGCGACCGAGAGCCCCTGCAGGAAGCGGAGGGTGACGCACTCCTGCTGCTGCGGGTTCAGCCGGCGGACGGCCTCCAGCAGGGCGGCGTTGGAGAGCGACTCCAGCACCGACTCCTCGGGGCTGCGCTCGCACTCGTTGGAGTCGAGCATCTCGCCGGTGGTCACCTCCAGCCGGAAGCGGCTGGACTTGAAGTGGTCGGCGACCAGGTTGCGGGCGATGGTCACCAGCCAGGCGCCGAAGTCCCGGCCCTGCCAGGTGAAGGTGCCGATGCGGCGCAGCGCGCGCAGGAAGGTCTCGCTGGTGAGGTCCTCGGCGGTGGCCCGGCTGCCGACCCGGTAGTAGATGTAGCGGTAGACGGTGTCCGCGTAGTGGTCGTAGAGCCGGCCGAAGGCCTCGCTCTCGCCGGCCTGGGCCCGTTCGACCAGCTCCATGATCGGGTTGTGCTCGGTCTCGTAGCCGGGGCCGGTGGTGGTGCGGGCCCGGCTACGGCCGCCGGTGGTGCCGGTGCGGCCGCGGGTGCCGGCGCCGGTCGATCCGGCGGCGGTGGTGCGCAGCAACGGGCCGCCGGCGACGGGGCCGTGGACGGACGGGGCTCCGGCGGGCACCGGCTGGGGGACGGCGGCGAGCTGGCTGCGGAGCAGGCTGCGCAGCAGGTCCAGGCCGGTGGAGATCTGCCGGGGCGGGACCGGGCGGCCGCGGAGGCCGGCGCGGGAGCGCAGGGGCGCGGACGACGGGCGGGAGGGTGCAGGCGCGTCGTTCCGGACGGGTGGGTACACGGGACTCCCAGAGGCAGAACTGTGGACGGATCACCTCCGCCTGCGCGGAGAGCACGCCCGTCCCGCCCGGTCGTACCTGGGGCGGGTGGGTGACGTGCATCCAGGAGAGAATAACGCTTTGTGCAATGACAGCTACACCGTGTGGTCGAAGTGGTCGTTTGGGATCCGCATGGAGTGCATATCCGGCCGACACTGTCCGAACGTGTCGGCGATAGCCTGGCTCAACGTGACAGAACGAGTGCGCCAGGTGACCAATTCGGCGGCGCGGCGGGCGGTTTCCCGGCTCGGTGACCCGATAATCCCCGACTTTGGCGAGTCGGCGAACGATCAGATCCGGTCACCGGGCGGCGAGTTCGGTCGTGAGGTCCGGACGGCCCCGCGACGCGCGGGAGTTCGCCCGTACGAGCGGCCTGGTCAGCGGGCGGATTGACCGCCCTCACCCCGGCGGGCGGCGGCCGGACGGGCGGCCGCGGAGCGGCGCCGGGGCCCGGCCCGCCCCGGGTGCGGCGGCTCAGCCGCGGTGCCGCCGGTGCAGCGCGACCCCGGCCGCGGCGGCGCCGGCCGCCACGCCGAGCGCGGCGGCCGCGGGCAGGCCCACCCGGGCCGCCTTGCGCCCGGTGCGGAAGTCCCGGACCCGCCAGCCCTGCGCCCGGGCGTGCCGCCGCAGCGCGCCGTCCGGGTTCACCACGTACGGGTGGCCGACCAGCGAGAGCATCGGGATGTCGTTGGCCGAGTCGCTGTAGGCGGCGCACCGGTCGAGGTCGAGCCGCTCGCGCCGGGCCAGCGCCCGCACCGCGGCCGCCTTGGCCGGCCCGTGCAGCAGGTCGCCGACCAGCCGGCCGGTGTACGCGCCGTCGCGCGCCTCGGCCACCGTGCCGAGCGCGCCGGTCATGCCGAGCCGGGCCGCGATGATCCGGGCCACCTCCACCGGGGCGGCGGTGACCAGCCAGACCCGCTGCCCGGCGTCCAGGTGCATCTGCACCAGCGCGCGGGTGCCCGGCCACACCTTGTCGGCGATGACGTCCTCGAAGACCTCCTCGCAGAGCGCCTCCAGGTCGGCGGTCCGCTTGCCGGCCACCACGCCGAGCGCGGTGTGCTTGGCGTCCGCCACGTGCTCCGGGTCCTCGGCGCCGTGCACCCGGAACCAGGCCTGCTGCCAGGCGAACCGGGCGACGTCCCGGCGGCTGAGGAAGCCGCGCCGGTAGAGGCCGACGCCGAGGTAGAAGATCGCGGCGCCGCGCAGGATGGTGTTGTCGCAGTCGAAGAACGCGGCGGCGCGCGGGTCGTCCGGCTCGGGTGTGTGGTTGCCCACAGGAGCCTTGGGAGCCCTGCCGCGCCTGGCCGGCTGCGCCTGCTCGGCCGCTCGGTCCCCTTCGGCGGGCCGTGCCTCCCCGGCCGGCGGGCCCTCCCCGGCCTGCCCGGGCTCCCCGGCGGGCCGTGGCACGGCCCGCAGCGCGGCCTCCGCCGCCTCGGCCGCGGCCTCGCCCGCCAGGGCGGTCCGCGCGCTGGTGGAGCGCCTTGTCTGGAGGAGCCTTCGGAGCACGGCCATGTCACCGAGCATAGCCAGCCACCTGGGCGGGGGCCGTGACGGCGGCGTGCCCGGGGGGTGAACGGGAGGAAGGCCGGTCGTGTCCGGCCCGTCGTGTAGGGGCGTCGCACAATGGCGGGGTGAGCCCACTGCTGCGACGCGACAAGAAGCCCGAGCCGAAGCCGGCCGACCGGACCGTGACCCTGGTGGCCAAGCCCGGCTGCCACCTGTGCGACGACGCCCGGGAGGTGATCGTGCGGGTGACGGCCGAGCTGGGCGCGTCCTTCGAGGAGAAGGACATCACCCAGGACGAGGAGCTCTACCGGCGCTACTGGGAACAGATCCCGGTCACCCTGATCGACGGCCGCCAGCACGACTTCTGGCGGGTGGACGAGAAGCGCCTGCGCACCGCCCTCGGCGCCTGATTCCCCGAGCCCCGCCCCCGCCGTCCGGCGGGGGCGGTTCGCCGAATCGTTGCGAAGATTCCGCGTGCTCGGCTTGGGACGCCGCCCGTCGGTCGGCTTACGATCGAACTCGTTTGCGCCCATGGGGGGCTGAGCACGCGAGGAGTGCCGCCATGCTTCCCGGCCCTTCCCCGGCAGCGCCCGCCGACCCGCCGGCCGCGCGCGGGGGCTTCGCCGTGGTCGACGTGGAGGCGACCGGCCGCAGCCCCTGGCGGCACCGGGTGGTCGAGGTGGCCGTGGTGCTGCTGGACGAGCGGCTGCGCCCGGAGGGCGAGTTCTGCACGCTGCTCGACCCGCTGGGCCCGGTCGGCCCGACCCACGTGCACCGGATCGCGCAGGAGGACGTTGAGGGCGCCCCGCGGTTCCGCGAGATCGCCCCGAGGCTGCTGGAGCTGCTGGCCGGCCGGGTACTGGTCGGCCATCACGTCACCTGCGACCAGGCCTTCCTGGACCGCGAGTTCGCCCGGATCGGGGTGCCGCTGCCGGCGGTGCCGCTGCTGTGCACCATGCGGCTGGCCCGCGCCCACCTGCCGCAGGCCCGCGGTTTCGGGCTGGCGGCCTGCGTGGAGGCGGCCGGCCTCGGCGGCTTCGCGGCGCACACCGCGCTGGGCGACGCCCGCGCCACCGCCGGCCTGCTGCGGCACTGCCTGGACGCTCCGTCCTGCCCGCCGGGGGACTGGACCGGGCCGCTGCGGGAGGCGGCCCGGGTGCCGTGGCCGAGGCTCGGGCGGGCGCGCTCGCGCCCGTCGGGCGAGCCGGTCCCGCTGGTCCTGCGCGACCCCTTCCGCCCGGCTCCCGTGCCCGCCCCGCGCGACCTGCCGGACCGTCTTCCGTACGGGTCCCGGCCACCCGCTGCACCGCCCCCGGCGACGGCCCGGAAATCGGCCGGTGCTATGGGGTCCTCGGCGTGATGCGCATCACTGTGCGGGGACAAATCGGACACCATCTTTGTGCACACGTTCACAAACGCATAGCCTGGCTGCCAAAGCCCAGCTTCACCCACAGGAGCACCGTGGCAATCGGCCGATCACCACAGAGCAGTTCGCAGACGCCCGACCCGGGCGCCGCGCGCCGACCCTCGCGTGCCCGGGGCATCCCGGAGGCGACGGTCGCCCGGCTGCCCCTCTATCTGCGTGCGCTCACCGCGCTCTCCGAGCGCTCGGTGCCGACCGTTTCCTCCGAGGAACTGGCCGCCGCGGCCGGGGTGAACTCCGCCAAGCTCCGCAAGGACTTCTCCTACCTGGGCTCCTACGGCACCCGCGGCGTCGGCTACGACGTCGAGTACCTCGTCTACCAGATCTCCCGCGAGCTGGGCCTGACCCAGGACTGGCCGGTCGTCATCGTCGGCATCGGCAACCTCGGCCACGCGCTCGCCAACTACGGCGGCTTCGCCTCCCGCGGCTTCCGGGTCGCCGCCCTGCTCGACGCCGACCCGGCCGTGGTCGGCAGCAGCGCGGCCGGCCTGCCCGTGCGCCACATGGACGAACTGGAGTCCATCGTGGAGAGCCAGCACGTCTCGATCGGCGTCATCACCACCCCGCCCGGTGCGGCCCAGCAGGTCTGCGACCGGCTGGTCGAGGCCGGCGTCACCAGCATCCTGAACTTCGCCCCGACCGTACTGACCGTCCCGGACGGGGTGGACGTGCGCAAGGTGGACCTCTCCATCGAGCTGCAGATCCTCGCCTTCCACGAGCAGCGCAAGGCCGGCGACGAGCCGGACCGCACCGAGTCCGTGCTCGACCGGGCCCCCGGCCCGGTCCGGGCCGCCGCCGCCAAGCTCCGCCGGGCGGCCGGGGGCAGCGGCAAGACCCGCCCGGCCGCCGAGGACGCGGACCCGGCGGCGAAGGGCAAGCCCGGCAAGGCCGGCGAGGGCGAGCTGTCCGCGGTGATGCCGGCATGAGCACCGAGATTCGTGGGACCAGGGAGCGGGCGTGAGTCTTCTCGTCGTAGGGCTGAGCCATCGCACGGCCCCGGTCGGCGTGCTGGAGCGCGCCGCGCTGACCGGTGGGGTGCCGACCCGGCTGCTGCACGACGCGGCCGCGTCCGCGACCGTCGCCGAGGCCGCGCTGCTGAACACCTGCAACCGGATCGAGCTGTACGCCGACGTGGACAAGTTCCACGCCGGCGTCGCCGAGCTGTCGCTGCTGCTCGCCCACCACAGCGGGGTGGACCTCGAGGAGCTGACCTCGCACCTCTACGTCCACTACGAGGACCGGGCCGTCCACCACCTCTTCTCGGTGGCCTGCGGCCTCGACTCGATGGTGGTCGGCGAGGGCCAGATCCTCGGCCAGCTGCGCGACGCCCTGGCCAAGGCCCAGGAGGAGCACACCGCCGGGCGCGGCCTGAACGAGCTGTTCCAGCAGGCGCTGCGGGTCGGCAAGCGGGCGCACAGCGAGACCGGCATCGACAAGGCCGGCCAGTCGCTGGTGACCTTCGGCCTGGAGCAGGTCGCGGCCGGCGCGGGCGAGATCGCGGGCAAGCGGGCGCTGGTGGTCGGCGCGGGCTCGATGAGCTCGCTGGCCGCCGCCACGCTGGTCCGCTCGGGCGTGACCGACCTGCTGATCGCCAACCGGACGCCGGCCCGCGCCGAGCGGCTGGTCGAGATCCTCGGCACCGACATCGCCCGCACCCTGGAGCTGGCCAAGGTGCCCGAGGCGCTGGCCGACGTCGACCTGGTGATCTCCTGCACCGGTGCGGCCGGCGTGGTGGTCAAGGCCGACGACGTCGCCGCCGCGGTCGCCGCGCGCGGCGGCGCGGCCCCGCTCGCCTTCCTCGACCTCGCCATGCCGCGCGACGTCGACCACGCCGTGCACGAGCTGCCCGGCGCGCTGCTGGTCGACCTGGAGAGCCTCTCGCACGCCCACGCCGCCACCCCGGGCGCGGGCGACGTCGACGCCGTCACCGGCATCGTCGCCGACGAGGTCACCGCCTTCGGCGCCGCCCAGCGGGCCGCGCGGATCGCCCCGACCGTGGTGGCGCTGCGCGCGATGGCCTCCGAGGTGGTCGCCGCCGAGCTGGGCCGCCTGGACTCCCGGCTGCCCGGACTGGACGAGCGCTCGCGCGCCGAGATCGGCCAGACCGTCCGCCGGGTGGTGGACAAGCTGCTGCACGCGCCCACCGTGCGGGTGAAGCAGCTGGCCGCCGAGCCGGGCGGTGCCTCCTACGCGGAGGCCCTGCGCGAACTGTTCGACCTCGACCCGGCCGCCGTGCACGCGGTTTCGGGCACTCCGATCGGCGCCCAGCAGCCTGCGGGCGGGGGCGCCGGATGAACCGTCAGCCATCCCACGAGTACCACCGGGACGATCACCTCATGAATGGTCAACCGCTCACCGGCCACACGTCGGACGCCACCGCGACACCCCTGCGGCTCGGCACCCGGCGCAGCGCGCTCGCCATGGCCCAGTCGGGCATGGTCGCCCGCGAGGTGACCCGCCTCACCGGACGCCCCGTCGAGCTGGTGGAGATCACCACCTACGGCGACACCTCCCGCGAGGCGCTGGCGCAGATCGGCGGCACCGGGGTGTTCGTCTCCGCGCTGCGCGACGCGCTGCTGGAGGGCCGGATCGACTTCGCCGTGCACTCGCTCAAGGACCTGCCGACCACGGCCCCCGAGGGCCTGGTGCTGGCGGCCGTCCCGCAGCGCGAGGACAGCCGCGACGCCCTGGTGGCGCGAGAGGGCCTGGCGCTCGGCGAGCTGGTGGAGAAGCTGGCCGGCTCCGGCCGCGCGGCCCGGGTCGGTACCGGCTCGCCGCGCCGGATGGCGCAGCTGAACGCCTGGGCCCGGGCCAACGGCGTCCGGCTGGAGACGGTCGCGATCCGCGGCAACGTGGACACCCGGATCGGCTTCGTCACCTCCGGCGAGCTGGACGCGGTGGTGCTGGCCACGGCCGGCCTGAACCGGCTCGGCCGGGCCGCCGAGATCACCGAGCACCTCGACCCCGAGCTGATGATCCCGGCTCCGGGCCAGGGCGCGCTCGCCGTCGAGTGCACCCCCGCCGCTGTGCTCCCGGACGGGAGCGGACTGGCCGCCGCGCTGTCGGCCCTCGACCACGCCCCCACCCGGGTCGCGGTGGCCGCCGAGCGCGCCCTGCTGTCCACCCTGGAGGCCGGCTGCTCCGCTCCGGTCGCCGCGCTGGCCGGCTGGGAGCACCAGACCGAACTGCGGCTGGAGGGCGTGGTCGGCACCGTCGACGGCGCCACCCTGCTGAAGATGTCCGCCCACGGTCCGATCGTCCTCGACGAGACCGCCGAGCAGCAGGCGGCGGCCCTCGGCCGCGCGCTGGCCGCCCGGCTGCTCGACGCGGGCGCGGCCGCCCTGATGGGGGAGCGAGCCCGATGAGCCCCACCACCGCCACCGACGGCCCGTTCCCGGCCGACAGCCCGTTCGGGGGCACCGTCCCCGCCACCGGCCGCTGCACCTTCCTGGGCGCGGGCCCCGGCGACCCGGGCCTGCTGACCCTGCGCGCGGTCGAGGTGCTGGCCTCCGCCGACGTGCTGGTCGCCGACCCGCTGACCGCCGCCGCCGTGCGCAGCCACTGTCCGTCCGGCGTGCAGGTGCACGCCCCGGGCGCGGAGGGGCCGGACTTCGACCTGGCCGACCTGGTCGCCGAGGCCGTGCGCTCCGGCAAGCACGTGGTGCGGACCGTCGACGGCGACCCGGGCCTGGACGGCTGCGCGGCCGAGGAGATGCTCGGCTGCGCCGGCGCCGGGATCGCCTTCGAGGTGATCCCGGGCGTCGCCCAGTCGGTCGGCGTACCGGCCTACGCGGGCGTGCCGCTGCGCGGCGCGGCCGGCACCGACGTCCGCTTCGTGGAGGCCGCGGCGCTGCTGGCCGGCTCCCCGGTGGACCTGGGCGCGCCGGAGACCACCCTGGTGGTGCGCACCACCCTGGGCCAGCTGCCGGCCACCGCCAACGCGCTGGTCTCCAACGGCCGCAAGCCGGACTCCGCGCTGAGCGCGACGCTCTCCGGCACCACCACCCGCCAGCGCACCTTCACCGCGACCCTGGCCTCCATCGCGGCGGACCTCAAGGCCGCCCGGGTGCTGCCCTCGCCGGTCTCGGCCCCGGTGGACCCGGCCACCGCGGTGATAGCCGTGGTCGGTGAGCAGGTCGCCCACCGCGCCTCGCACTCCTGGTTCGAGACCAAGCCGCTGTTCGGCTGGAACGTGCTGGTGCCGCGCACCAAGGAGCAGGCCTACGGCCTCTCCGAGCAGCTGCGCTCGTACGGCGCGGTGCCGCAGGAGGTGCCGACCATCGCGGTCGAGCCGCCGCGCACCCCGCAGCAGATGGAGCGCGCGATCAAGGGCCTGGTCACCGGCCGCTACGAGTGGATCGCCTTCACCTCGGTGAACGCGGTGCGCGCGGTGCGCGAGAAGTTCGAGGAGTACGGCCTGGACGCCCGGGCGTTCGCCGGGATCAAGGTCGCGGCGGTCGGCGAGAGCACCGCGCAGGCGCTGGTGGACTTCGGCGTGAAGCCGGACCTGGTGCCGTCCGGTGAGCAGTCCGCGGCCGGGCTGCTGGAGGACTGGCCGCCGTACGACCCGGTGTTCGACCCGATCGACCGCGTGCTGCTGCCGCGCGCCGACATCGCCACCGAGACCCTGGTGGCCGGCCTGGTCGAGCTGGGCTGGGAGGTCGACGACGTGACGGCGTACCGGACGGTGCGCGCCTCGCCGCCGCCGGCCGAGACCCGTGAGGCGATCAAGGGCGGCGGTTTCGACGCGGTGCTGTTCACCTCGTCCTCGACCGTGCGGAACCTGGTCGGCATCGCGGGCAAGCCGCACAACGTGACGGTCATCGCCTGCATCGGTCCGGCCACCGCCAAGACCGCCGAGGAGCACGGCCTGCGGGTCGACGTGATGGCCCCGGCACCGTCGGCCGCCGCGCTGGCCCAGGCACTGGCCGACTTCGGGGCCAAGCGCCGGGACACCGCGACCGCCGCGGGGGAGCCCGTCTACCGCCCCAGTGAGCGCCGTCCCGGCTCGCGCCGCAAGGCCGCGCGCTGACGTAGAGACCGGGGGCGGCCCGACCGCCGCCCCCGGCACCGCACATCGTCCGGAGAGAGAAGCCGTGTCCGCCGAATTCCCGTACGTCCGCCCGCGCCGCCTGCGCTCGACCCCGGCGGTGCGCCGGCTGGTCGCCGAGACCCGGCTGCACCCGGCGGAGCTGATCCTTCCCGCCTTCGTCCGCGAGGGCATCACCGAGCCGAAGCCGATCTCCTCGATGCCGGGCGTGGTCCAGCACACCCGGGACAGCCTGCGCAGGGCCGCGGCGGAGGCCGCCGAGGCGGGGATCGGCGGCATCATGCTGTTCGGCCTGCCCGAGGTGAAGGACGCCGACGGCTCCGAGGGGACCAACCCGGACGGCATCCTCCAGCAGGCGATCCGCGACGTGGTCGCGGAGGCCGGCGACCGGCTCGTGGTCATGTCGGACCTCTGCCTGGACGAGTTCACCGACCACGGCCACTGCGGCGTGCTGGCCGAGGACGGCTCGGTGGACAACGACGCCACCCTGGAGCGCTACGCCGAGATGGCCGTGGTGCAGGCCGAGGCCGGCGTCCACATGGTCGGCCCGTCGGGCATGATGGACGGCCAGATCGCGGTGATCCGCCGGGCGCTGGACGAGGCGGGGCACCAGGGCGTGGCCGTCCTGGCCTACACCGCCAAGTACGCCTCCGCGCTGTACGGTCCGTTCCGCGAGGCCGTCAACTCCTCGCTCAAGGGCGACCGCAAGACCTACCAGCAGGACCCGGCCAACGCCCGCGAGGCGCTGCGCGAGCTGGAGCTGGACCTCGCCGAGGGCGCCGACATGGTGATGGTCAAGCCCGCCATGCTCTACCTGGACGTCCTGCGGCAGGTCGCCGACGTCTCCCCGGTGCCGGTCTCCGCGTACCAGATCTCCGGTGAGTACGCGATGGTGGAGGCCGCCGCCGCCAACGGCTGGATCGAGCGCGAGCGCACCATCCTGGAGACCCTCACCTCGATCCGCCGGGCCGGCGCCGAGCAGATCCTCACCTACTGGGCCGTCGAGGCCGCCGCGCTGCTGAAGTAGGGCCGCGCGCGCCGAAGGCCGGGCCCCTCCGACGGGAGGGACCCGGCCTTCGGCGTGCCCGCCGTCAGTCGCCGAGGTGGGCGAAGCCCTCCACGCCGCCGACGAGGTCGGTGGAGGTGGCGGCGCCGAAGCCGTGGGCGCCGGTCTTGATGTGCGAGGTGTGGGCGACGCCCCACCACTCGCCGGCCGCGAACACCGGGTCGGCGGAGGCGACGAACTCGCCGCCGCCGGCGAGGCCGACGTGGGCGGACGCCGCCGGGGCGGCGAGGCCGGCCAGCGCCAGCGCGCCGATGGCGGTCAGGGTGATCTTGCCCAGCGTGCTCTTCATGGATCTGCCCTTTCTTCCGGAGCGCCCGGTGCGGACGCTCTGCTTGTGGGGGTGTGCCCGGACGCCCGGAGGGCCCGGGGACCAGACGTCCCCGGGCCCTCCGTCGCGCCGTGCGGCTGGATCAGCCGATCAGGTGCGAGACACCCGCGTCGCCCGAGGACTGGGTGTTCTGGCCGACGTTGCAGATCTGCTTCGGGGTGCTGTTGAGGATCGGAACCTCGACCGGGACGGCGATGCCCAGGACGCCGACCGCGACGTTGTGGATCTCCGGCAGGCAGATGTTCGCGTTGTCGAGGGTGTGGAAGTTCGGGCTGTGGTCGCCGTGGGTGCCGGTCTGGTTGGTGCCGCCGTTGCCCTGGGCGGAGACGGCGGCGCCGTCCGAGTCGGCGATGGCCGCGGCCGAACCGGCGGACATCGCGATGGCGGCGGCGGCCAGGCCGGCGGCGGCGAGGGACTTCTTGATCATTTCGGTGTTCCTCTCGGGGGGTGAATCGGGGAGCGATTCGAAGGTGGTCGGTTCGGTCGGAAGGGGTGACGCTGCCGGGACGGGCGGGTCAGCCGATCAGGTGGGAGACGCCCGCGTCGCCCTTGGACTGGGTGCCCTGGCCCTGGGTGCAGTACTGCTTGCCGCCGCTGTTGGCGATCGGAACCTCGACCGGGACGGCCACACCGAGCACGCCGACGGCGATGTTGTGGATCTCGGGCAGGCAGATGTTCGCGTTGTCCAGGAAGTGGAAGTTCGGGCTGTGGTCGCCGACGGTGCCGGTGAAGTTGGTGCCGCCGTTGCCCTGGAACGACCCGGCGGCGCCGTCCGCGTCGCCGATGGCCGAGGCCGGCGCCGCGGCGGCCAGCGCCGCGGCGGCCAGGCCGGCGGCGGCGAAGGACTTCTGGATCATGGGGAGATCCCTCTCTGAAAAGCTCGGTTTCCGTGCGGTTTCCGTGCGTACAACGCGTACAACGCCCAGACCCGGTCTGCGGTCACTGACGTTCAGATCAAAGAATCACGGCACGGAAGGTTACGGGGATTTTGGAAAAGAGTCCGGGAGGCGCGGCGGGCAACGGTTTCCGGTCGGATTATTAACCCGAAGTGGTTAACCGTCGCTATCGGGGACACCGCTCGCTCGTTGAGCCCGTTGCTTTCGGCTGCGCCCGCGCAGCCGTCTCCCCATGGATCTCCAGTACGGACAGGCAGAACGGTGAAAAGCATGAGGTTCTCCAAGCGGGCCGGCGCGATGCTGCTGGCGGTCGGTGCGGGCGTGCTCGCCTCCCAGGGGGCGGCGTCCGCCGCCCCGGTCAGCCCCGAGCAGGTCGGGGCGCTGGAGGACCAGCTGGCCACCCAGCAGGTGCCGGTGGACATCCCGCTGGCGCCGCTGGACAGCCGGATCTCGGCCGGCATCCCGTCCTCGCTGCTGATGCCGCAGGCGCCCGGCCACACCACCGGGGACGCGCTGATCCCGGAGCGCATCGTGCCCGGGGTCGACATCGGCAAGGTCGGCCCGACCGCCAAGGCCGAGCTGCCGCTGCCGCTGCTCGACCGGGGCACGGACCTCGGCGAGCTGCTGCTGGACGCCCCGGCCGCGCCGCTGCACGCCGAGACCCCCGGGATCGGCCTCGGCAAGCCGCTCTCGCTCGTCGAGGACGGCACCGGCCAGCTCGCCGACGGCCGGCTCAAGGTCGGCGAGATCGACCCGCGGCTGCTGACCGGCGCGGTCCAGGCGGTGCCCGGCGCCAAGGCCACCCTGGGCAACGAGGACGAGCGGATCTCGGTGACCGACTCGGTGGGGAACCTGGCCACCACGGCGACCGCCACCACCACGGGCGTCGTCCAGGAGAGCGGCGTGGCCGGTCTCGCCCAGCTCTAGGACTCCTGCGCGACGGCGAGAGCCCGGCACCCCCTCGCGGCGGGGTGCCGGGCTCTCGCGCGTGCGGCGGCGGCTCAGCCGGGCAGCACGCCGAGCAGTCCGCCGACCAGCGGCAGGTCGCGCGGGCCGCCGCCGGCGCTGAGCGGGCCGGTCAGCGTCCCGGTGCCGATCGGCCCCAGGCCGGAGTTCTCCGGCTGGACGGTCGCCCCGTTGTTCAGCACGTCGGCCGAGGAGTTGGCCCACGGGTCCAGCCGCAGGTCCTTGAGCGGCGCGATGCCGTAGCCGAGGCCGGTCGTGGTGCCGCCGAGCGCCTGGGCCAGGTCGGTCTTGGTCAGCGCGGCGCCGCCGCCTGCCGGGGCCGCGTGCGCCGCGCCCGCGCCGCCGAGCAGCATCGCGGCGCCCAGGGCGGCGGCGAGGCCGGCCCCGCTCTTCGTCGAAATCATGGGCAATCACCTTCGGGGGGAGGGGGTCCCGGGCGAGCCGACCGCGCCCGGGTACGCCGAACCGCCCCCCGGCCGTGGGACCGGGGGGGCAGTGCGGAGGGAACGCGTGCCGATCGGGATCAGCAGTCGTCCTCGTCGTGGTGCTGGTGCTCGTGGTGCTCGTGCTCCGGGGCCTCCTGCTTCGGGGCGTCGGCGTTGATGCAGGTGTTGCCGAACGCCGGGTTCAGCAGGCCGACCAGGTTGATGGAGTTGCCGCACAGGTTGATCGGCACGTGCACCGGGACCTGGAGCTGGTTGCCGGAGACGACACCGGGCGAGCCGGCGGCGACGCCCTCGGCACCGGCGCTGGCGGCGGCGCCGCCCGCCGCACCCAGCACCAGGCCGGCAGCGGCGGCGGAGAGGACGGCGGCCTTCTTCACGTTCTGCATGGGGGTTGATCTCCTCGATCACACGCGGGTTGAGCGGGCCGCGCCCCGCCCGGTGGCGGAGTGCGGCACGAGGGCGGGGAAGCGGTGGCCGCCGGTTCGGTGGCCGCCGCTTCAGCCGGCGTTGACGCAGGTGTTGCCGAACGCCGGGTTCAGCAGGGCGATGATGTCGATGCTGTTGCCGCAGAGGTTGATCGGCACGTGCACCGGGACCTGGATCTGGTTGCCGGAGATGACACCCGGGGAGCCGGCGGCGACGCCCTCGGCACCGGAGCTGGCCATCGCGCCGCCGGCCGCACCGACCACCAGGCCGGCGGTGGCGAGAGACAGGACGGCGGCCTTCTTGAGGTTGCGCATGTGTTCTTCCTCCGTATTCTTCCCGACCGTCTGTGGAAATAGTCGGGAGCCGGGCGCGGGGAAATCCTGGCCCGTTGGCTTCTGGAAATGCCGTGATTGTCACTCGGGCGGCCCAGCTGGCGCGTGTCGCCCATGGCTCGGGCGATGAGCGGCCGCCGCGGCACCGTGCGCCGCGAATTCCTCCCGCACGGCCGGGAGGCATTCGAATCGACGCGCGACCGGGAGAATTCCGGACGGGTTTGGACCGGCGGCGGATCTCCTCGTCGTAGCGGGGCGGGTGGAGCGTGTTCCGACTGGAGAACGAGGCAGGGTGCCGGCGGAAACGGCCGGATCCCGGTGTCACCCGATTGCCCGGCCCCGGGGTTCCGTTCCTCCGGACGGGTGACAACCGGGGTGCCCTCGCAACCGGTCCGAGCGGGTCTCGTTGGAGATGTCGCACTCCCCGTGCATCTCTGTCGAACAGTCAGGAGGCTCCCATGAGCATCAAGAAGACGGCCGCCGTCGGCGCCGCTGTGGTCGGCATCGTCGCCGCAGGTGCCGGCACCGCGATGGCCAGCTCCGGCGCGGAGGGCGTTGCCGCCGGTTCCCCCGGCGTCATCTCCGGCAACCAGCTGCAGATCCCGGTCCACATCCCGGTGAACCTGTGCGGCAACACCATCGACATCATCGGCATCCTGAACCCGGCCTTCGGCAACACCTGCGTCAACAACGGCTGATCAGCCGCTGGTCCGGCCGGTGCGAGCCGCCGCTCCCGTACACCCCTCCAGGGTGTGGGGCGGCGGCTCTCGGCGTTCCCGGGGCCGCGCCGGGTCCGGTCGCCGGTGCGCCGGCCCGGCTCCGGCGGCCCACCGGGCCCGGCGCCGTCCACCCGCACGGTTGATCCGTCCCCGACCTGCCGTCCGTCCGCCGGGCGGGCTCCCCGCCCGTCCGGCGGCGGTCGTGTCGTAGGCTCGGCCGGCGTCGCGCTGTCGGTCGGCGCACCGGTCACGAGTGGGGCGGGGAGTACCAGAGCTGATGAGCGCGGCATCGAGCACCGAGTCGTCGGGCGGTGGCGCGGGCGTGCCCCCGTCGCCCGCCACCCCGTCGACGCAAGCCCCGGAGGCTTCGGAGGCGTCGGAGACTTCGGGGGAGCGGGCGGCGGAGGGACGGGCCCCGGGCCGCTTCGGCGCCGCGGTGGACCGCTACGCGCCCGCGCTCGGCGCGTACGCGGTGGTCAAGGCGACCGGCCTGACCGTCTTCCTCCTCCTGCTCTCGCACACCGAGGACTTCCTGAAGAAGGACGCGGGGCGCGGCGGCGGCGCCCGGCCGTGGGACGTGCTCGGCACCTGGGACGGCATCTGGTACCAGCGGATCGCCGAGAACGGCTACGACCCGCAGCTGATCCCGCTGCACGGCTACCCGCTGGCCACCTACTACGAGAACTCCTCCGCGTTCTTCCCGCTCTACCCGTGGCTGATGCGGCTGGTCGGGACGGTCACCGGGCTCGGCCCGTACGGCTCGGGCATCGTCGTCTCGGTGCTCGCCTCCTTCGTCGCCGCGGCCGGCATCTTCGCGGTCGCCGAGCGGCTCGGCGGCTTCCGGGCCGGCGTGATCGCGGCGGTGATCTGGGGTCTGTTCCCGGGCTCGGGCGTGGAGTGGGCGGTCTACTCGGACTCGCTGTTCGTCGCCCTCTCGGCCTGGGCCTGCTACTGCGTGATGACCCGCCACTGGATCGCCGCCGGGGTGCTCGCCCTGGTGGCCGGCCTCAACCGGCCGACCGCGGCCGCGCTGATCGCGGCCGTCTCGATCTCCGCGCTGGTCGCCCTGGTGCGGCGCACCGACGGGGTGGCCCGCCCGCTGACCGCGATGCTGATCACCCCGTGGGGCCTGCTCGGGTACGTCGCCTGGGTCGGCTACCGGATGGGCGACTGGACCGGGTACTTCAAGCTCCAGCGCGGCGCCTGGAACCGCTACTTCGACTGGGGCGCGTCCACCGCCCGCAGCACCCTGGACACGGTCACCGGTCACTGGACGTTCTGGCAGTCCAACCCGGCGCCGGACCTCATCGCGGTGGGCCTGCTGATCGCCCTGCCCGGGCTGCTGGTGCTGCTGTTCCGGCTGCGGCCGCCGCTGGTCCTGGTGCTCTACACGCTGCTGACCGTCTTCATGGCGCTGAGCAGCAACCAGATCTACGGCAACATCTCGCGCTACCTGCTGCCGGCCTTCCCGCTGTTCATCGGTCTGGCGGTGGCGCTGCGCCGGCTGCGGCCGTCGACGCTGGGCGGCCTGGTCGCGATGCCGGCGGTGGCGGCCGGCTGGTACGCGGGCTACGCCCTCTTCGAGCTCGGCATCCCGTAGGCCGCCGGCGGGCCCCCGGGCGGGCCCCCGGGCGGGCCCCCGGGCGGGCCCCCGGGAGGGCCCCTCCGGCAGGCCCCGGCCCCCGGTTCCCGGCTCCGGAGGGCCGCGTAACCTCGACGGCATGACGACCAGCCGCACGCCGCCCGTGCGTCAGATCCGCGACCTCTCCGGTCTGCTGGACCACGCCAGCCACGTCCTGGCGACCCGGATGGCGGCGGCGTTCACCGAGCTCGGCGTCACCCCGCGCGCCTACTGCGTGCTCTTCCACGCCCTGGCGGCCGAGCGCACCCAGATCCAGCTGGCCGAGCTGGCCGGCCTCGACAAGACCACCATGGTGGTGACCGTCGACGAGCTGGAGCGGGCCGGACTGGCCGAGCGCCGCCAGGCCGAGGCCGACCGCAGGGCCCGGATCGTACGGGTCACCGAGGCGGGCGGGCGGGCCGTCGAGCGGGGCACGGCGATCGCCGACCGGGTGCACCGGGAGGTGCTGGACACGCTGCCGCCGGACGAGCGGACCGTCTTCGTCAGGGCGCTGACCCGGCTGGTGGGAGGGGGAGGGGCGCTGGCCGATCCGGTCGGGGGCGAGCGGACGGTGCGCCGGGCCCGCCGCCCGCGCGGCTGAGGGCCGCGCCGCCGCCCGGAGCTCAGGCCCGGGCGCGGCGGTAGTCGGTTTCCGGTCGGCTTGTATGCTCCACCTGGCGCCAGGGGGGACGTCCTGGCCGCTGATCGTTCGATGGCACAGCCGTGAAGAGGTGCGGGGATGTCGGGTCGCCGAGACAGGAGTCAGCCCAGCGTGGCCCGGCCGCGTCCGGAGGGCTCGACCGGCTCGGCGGGTTCCACCGGTGCCCGGAGCGGCTCGTCGGGCGGCGAATCCACCGGTTCGGTGCCGGCGCCCCGGCCGGGCGGCCGGGCCGAGGCCCGGCGGGCGGCGCAGTCCAAGGGCGGCCGCGGCGGGCAGGGCGGCGACGGCGGGGCGGCCGGTCAGGGTCACCGCAGGGCGGGCGGGCGCGGCAAGAAGCCCCAGCGCAACGTCAAGAAGATCGTCGGCTGGACGGCGGTCGGCGCCCTGGTGCTGATAGCCGGCACCGGCGGCGCGATCTACTTCAAGCTCAACGGCAACATCAAGACCATCGACTCGGACGCGCTGAGCAAGGACCGCCCGCCGGAGGCCGCCGCCGACGCCAACGGCAACAAGCCGGTGAACATCCTGCTGATCGGCTCCGACAGCCGCGGCGGCAGCAACTCCGACCTCGGCGGCGGCGACACCGACGGCGCCCGTTCGGACACCACGATCCTGTTGCACGTCTACGCCGACCACAAGAACGCGATCGGCGTCTCGATCCCGCGCAACACCCTGGTCACCATCCCGCCGTGCAAGCTCCCGAACGGGAAGTGGACCAAGGAACAGAAGGGCAAGGACGTCCTGTTCAACGCCGCGTTCACGGTGGGCGAGTCGCCGGACGGCAACCCCGCCTGCACTCAGAACACGGTGGAGAAGCTCACCGGCATCCGGGTCGACCACACCATCGTGGTCGACTTCCAGGGCTTCGCGGCGATGACCAAGGCCGTCGGCGGTGTCGAGGTCTGCCTGCCCAAGGACATCTACCAGAGGGACCTCAACGAGAAGCTGCCCACCAAGGGCTCCCTCGTCCTGAAGAAGGGCCAGCAGAAGGTCGAGGGCCAGCAGGCGCTCGACTACGTCCGGCTGCGGCACGGCATCGGCGACGGCTCCGACATCGGCCGGATGAAGCGTCAGCAGGCCTTCATGAGCTCGATGATCAGCACGGTGAAGAAGAAGGGCCTGGAGCCCACCACCCTGCTGCCGCTGGCCGACGCCGCCACCAAGTCGCTGCGCGTCGACGAGGGGCTCAACACCGTCGACAAGCTGATGTCCTTCGCCCTGTCGCTGAAGAACATCGACCTGCACGACCTCAAGTTCGTGACCCCGCCGTGGCGTTACAACGAGGCCAACCTCGACCTGGTGAAGCCGGACGCGGACCGGCTGTGGGAGGCCATCCGCGCCGACCGCACCCTGGACGGCAAGGACGCCACCGGCCAGCAGCCCGACGCGCCCGCCACCCCCGAGGCGCCGGCCACCCCGGAGGCCCCGCCGACCACCACGGCCCCCGCGCACACCGCCCCGGCGGCCCCGGTCAAGGTCGCGGTCTACAACGGAACGACCGTCAACGGCCTGGGTGCCAAGGCGGGAGACGCCCTGAAGGCGGCGCAGTTCACCGTCACCGGGGTCAACCAGGCGAAGTCCACCAACAAGGCCACCACCACGATCGAGTACGGCGCCGGGCAGAAGGCCAACGCCGAGAAGGTCGCCGCGCTGTTCCCCGGGGCCACCCTCGCCCCGATCTCGGCGGCGGGCATCAACGTCGTCCTGGGCAAGGACTACGCCGACGCCAACGGCGGCGCCGGCACCACCGCCCCCGGCGCCTCGACGGCCCCGGCCGCACCCGCCCCGCTGCCGACCTCGGTCACCGAGGAGGCCCGCTCGGCGGACGACGACATCTGCGCCAACACCACCTACGGCTCGGGCGGCTGATCCCCCGTGGGCACGCGGGAGGGGCCCCGGCCGGTCGGCCGGGGCCCCTCCCGCGTTCACGTGAAGGTCAGGGCCAGACCAGGCAGTACAGCTGGTGGCCCGCGTCGTGCAGGCGGTTGGCGAAGTCCTGCCACTCGTGCAGCATGCTGTAGATCACGAAGGCGTCGCGCGGGCCCCGGCGGTCGGGGACGGTGGACCAGATGAAGGCGGCGGCGCCGAGTTCGGTCTCGTCCGCCTTGCGCAGCGGTTCGACGACGTTCTGCGGCAGCTGGACGACGGCGTAGTCCGGGTGCAGCACGACCAGTTCCAGCGGCGGCACCTGGTGCAGCGGCACGCCCTGGATGCCGGTGAGGACCATGGCGCTCATGGTCTCCGGCTTGATCTTGGTGGAGAGGTGGCCGTTGGGGGAGCCACTGGTCTCCATCAGGTCGCCGAGCCGGCCGAGTGAGCCGAGCTCGCCCGCGTCCAGTCCGAGCCCGCCCGGCCCGAGGGCGGTCGGGACCCGGGCCGCGGTCGCCCGGTCGGGTGCGCCGAAGTACTTGTACGTCACCCCCACGCGTCCCTCACCCCGCCTCTCACGGCCACGGCCGCTACGCCCCGTTCCCGCTCCCGTACCCCCGCGTGCGGCCTCGGTGGGCCGGCGGGGGCCACCCGCGGCCTCGTCGTGGCCGTCCTGCGCCTCGGACACTCGGACCATCCTCACCGGAATTCGCCGGAATCGACAGACCCCCGCACGTCCGTGTCCCTCCGGACGTGCTCCTTACCCGTCATGCGCCGCCGTACCCAGTCGCGGTACGCGGCAGTCCTCTCCACACCCCTGCATCGACCCGGAGCGCCCGTCCGTCCTCGCGGCCGGAGGAACTCCGGAGACACTCTGGGTACATAGTCTGACTGGTCCGGGTAGCCGGCGCAGCCAGGGGTCCCGTTGTACGGATAACCGTACAGACTCGGGCGCCCGGATCATCGTTCCAGATGATGAGGTCCGACATGCAGAGGTGAAGGACACGATTTGAGACCATGTCTCCCGTGAGCTACCCCTACGAAGCACCCCAGTCCCAGTCGCTCTTCGACCGCGCGTCGGTCGTGACGCCCGGCGGCGTCAACTCGCCGGTGCGCGCCTTCCGCGCCGTCGGCGGCACGCCGCGCTTCATGGTGTCCGGCACCGGCCCCTATCTGACCGACGCCGACGGCCGCGAGTACGTCGACCTGGTCTGCTCGTGGGGCCCGATGATCCTCGGCCACGCGCACCCGGACGTCCTCGACGCCGTGCAGCGGGCGGTGACTCGCGGCACCTCCTTCGGTACCCCCGGCCAGGGCGAGGTCGAGCTGGCCGAGGAGATCGTCGCCCGGGTCGCCCCGGTCGAGCAGGTCCGCCTGGTCTCCTCGGGCACCGAGGCCACCATGTCGGCGATCCGGCTCGCCCGCGGCTTCACCGGCCGGGCGAAGGTCGTGAAGTTCGCCGGTTGCTACCACGGCCATGTGGACGCCCTGCTGGCCGCCGCCGGTTCCGGCGTCGCCACCTTCGGCCTGCCGGACACCCCGGGCGTCACCGGCGCCCAGGCCGGCGACACCATCGTGCTGCCCTACAACGACCTCGCCGCCGTCGAGGAGGCCTTCCGGGCCCACCCCGGCGAGATCGCCTGCGTGATCACCGAGGCCTCGCCCGGCAACATGGGCGTCGTCCCGCCGCTGCCCGGCTTCAACGGCGGCCTGGCCCGGCTCTGCCGGGAGAACGGCGCGCTGTTCATCTCCGACGAGGTGATGACCGGCTTCCGCGTCTCCAGGGCCGGCTGGTACGGCCTGGAGGCGGCGAACGAGGGCTGGGCGCCCGACCTGCTGACCTTCGGCAAGGTCATGGGCGGCGGCTTCCCGGCCGCGGCCTTCGGCGGCCGCGCCGACGTGATGGCCCACCTCGCCCCGGCCGGCCCGGTCTACCAGGCCGGCACCCTCTCCGGGAACCCGGTCGCCACCGCGGCCGGCCTGGCCCAGCTGCGCGGCTGCACCGACGAGGTGTACGCGACCGTCGACCGGGTCGCCGGCGAGGTCTCCGGCCTGGTCTCCGCGGCGCTCGCCAAGGAGGGCGTGGCGCACCGGCTGCAGACCGCCGGAAACATGTTCTCGGTGTTCTTCACCGAGGACGCCGTGACGAACTACGCCGAGGCGAAGACCCAGGAGGCGTTCCGCTTCACCGCGTTCTTCCACGCGATGCTCGCCGAGGGCGTCTACCTGCCGCCGTCCGCCTTCGAGTCCTGGTTCGTCTCCGCCGCGCACGACGAGCGGGCGCTGGAGCGGATCGCCGCCGCCCTGCCCGCCGCCGCCCGGGCCGCCGCCGAAGCCACGGCCTAGGCCCCTTACGAGTCCCAGGAGTACTGAGAAGTGAGCGCCAAGGACATCACCGTCGTCCACCTGATGCGGCACGGCGAGGTGCACAACCCCGAGGGCGTCCTGTACGGGCGGCTGCCGGGCTACCGGCTGTCCGAGCTGGGCCGCGAGATGGCCGAGCGGGTCGCCGAGGACCTGACCGGGCGGGACATCACCCACGTGGTGGCGTCCCCGCTGGAGCGCGCCCAGGAGACCGCCGCGCCGATCGCCAAGTCGCACGGCCTGGACGTGGCCGTGGACGAGCGGCTGATCGAGGCGGAGAACATCTTCGAGGGCAAGACCTTCGGGGTGGGCGACGGCTCGCTGCGCAACCCGTCCTACTGGAAGTACCTGACCAACCCGTTCAAGCCCTCCTGGGGCGAGCCGTACCTGGAGCAGGCGGTGCGGATGATGGGCGCGCTGGCCGCGGCCCGGGACGCCGCGCGCGGGCACGAGGCGGTCTGCGTCAGCCACCAGCTGCCGATCTGGATCGTGCGCTCCTTCGTGGAGCGCCGCCGGCTCTGGCACGACCCGCGCAACCGGCAGTGCTCGCTGGCCTCGCTGACCAGCTTCACCTACGAGGGGGACCAGATCGTCTCGGTCGGCTACCGCGAGCCGGCCCGCGACCTGCTGCCGGCCCACCTGGTCGGCAAGGGCGGCAAGAGCAAGCCGGTGGGCAAGAGCTTCGGAGCCTGAGACCGGCCGCCGAACGCCGCCGAACGCCCCCGCGGGGACGGGTGATTCCGGGTACGCCGAGGAAGCCCGGACGCGCGGAACGGTGTTCATGGTTCCCGATCCGGCGTAAGAGCCGTGTGAGTAAGGCCTGGGTCACACTCCCGCGACACCAGGTACGGCGGTCCCATCGCAGGTCAGAGGGGGTCCGGCAGACAAGGCCGGACCCCCCGGGGCCCGCCCGCGACTCCATGCGAAACTTTTCACATGTCTGGCATGACGCGCCCCCGTCCCCGTGTCGCCGCCGCCGCGGTCACCGCCGCCGCTGCCGCGCTGGTCCTCACCGCTTGCAGCTCCTCCGGTTCCTCGACCAGTGGCGACGGACAGATCGGCTTCGTCACCGCCAAGGGCAGCAACATCTCGACCGCCGCCGTCGGCCACCGCCAGGACGCGCCGGACATCGGCGGCACCACCCTGGAGGGCACCCCGGCCAAGCTCTCCGACTACCGGGGCAAGGTCGTCGTGCTGAACGTCTGGGGCTCCTGGTGCGGCCCGTGCCGCTCGGAGGCCGACGACCTCCAGCGGGTCTGGGAGAAGTACCAGGACCAGGGCGTGCAGTTCCTCGGGATCAACACCCGGGACACCGAGATCAAGAACGCCGTCCGCTTCGAGCAGGAGAAGGGCGTCACCTTCCCCAGCATCTACGACCCGGCCGGCGCCGAGCTGCTCAAGTTCCCCAAGGGCAGCCTCAACCCGCAGTCCATCCCGACCACCCTGGTGGTCGACCGGGACGGCAAGCTGGCCGCCCGCGCCGTCGGCGGCCAGACCGACGACGCCCTGGAATCGATGCTCCAGCCGATCGTGGCGGAGCGGCAGCGGTGAGCGCGGCGCTGCAGCTCGCCGACACCACCGGGACCATCCAGAGCGGGGCGCTGCTGCTGGCGGCGCCGATCGCGGTGGCGGCCGGCCTGCTGTCCTTCTTCTCGCCGTGCGTGCTGCCGCTCGTCCCCGGCTACCTGTCGTACGTCACCGGCTTCTCCGCCTCGGACCTCGCCGACGCGCGCGGGGTCCGCCGCGGCCGGATGCTGGCGGGCGCGCTGCTGTTCATCCTCGGCTTCACCGCCGTGTTCGTCTCCGGCGGCGCGCTGTTCGGCTTCTTCGGCCAGACGCTCCAGGAGCACAAGCGGGTCATCTCGATCGTGCTCGGCGCCGTGACGATCGTCATGGGCCTGGCCTTCATGGGCCTGGTGCCCGGGCTGAGCATGCGTGAGCTGCGCTCGCACCGCCGCCCGGCCGTCGGCCTGCTCGGCGCGCCGATGCTGGGCGTGGTGTTCGGCGTCGGCTGGACGCCCTGCCTCGGTCCGACCATGTCGGCGATCCAGACGCTGGCCTTCAACGAGGCGGACGCCGGTCGCGCCGCCCTGCTGATGACCGCCTACTGCCTGGGCCTGGGCGTACCGTTCGTCGTGGCCGCGGTGGCCTTCCGGCGGGCGCTGGGCGCCTTCGGCTGGGTCAAGCGGCACTACCCGCTCGTGATGCGGATCGGCGGCGGCATGCTCGTCGTGGTCGGTCTGCTGCTGGTCACCGGGGCCTGGGACTCCATGGTGAGTGACCTGCAGAACCAGTTCGCCGACTTCCAGATCGGAATCTGACCCGTGACCAAGACCACGACCGATCGCGAGCAGCGCGAGGCCGCCGCCGCGCAGGGCGCGGCCGAGGAAGCGGCCGAGCGGCTCACCACCGCCCCGGCCGACTCCGACGGCCCCGCCGGCATCGGCGTGCTCGGCTGGCTGCGCTGGATGTGGCGCCAGCTGACCTCGATGCGGGTCGCGCTGATCCTGCTGTTCCTGCTCTCGCTGGCGGCCATCCCCGGCTCGCTGATCCCGCAGAACGGCCAGAACCAGTTCAAGGTCCAGGCCTGGAAGGCGCAGCACACCACGGTCGCGCCGATCTACGAGAAGCTCCAGCTGTTCGACGTCTACAGCTCGGTCTGGTTCTCGGCGATCTACATCCTGCTGTTCGTCTCGCTGGCCGGCTGCATCGTCCCGCGCACCTGGCAGTTCGTCGGTGTGCTGCGCTCGCGCCCGCCGGCGGCGCCGCGCAACCTGACCCGGATGCCGGTGTACGCGGCCTGGCGGACGGACGCCGACGCCGCGGCCGTCAACGCCGCCGCCCACCGGCTGCTGCGCGGGCGGCGCTTCCGGGCGCACCTGGACGGCGGCGCGGTGGCGGCCGAGAAGGGCTACCTGCGCGAGGTCGGCAACCTGGTCTTCCACCTGTCGCTGTTCGCGCTGCTCGGCGGCTTCGCCTGGGCGAGCCTGGCCAGCGGCACCGGCGGCAAGCTGCTGGTCGAGGGCGAGGGCTACTCCAACACCATCACGCAGCTGGACGACTTCACCGGCACCCGGTTCTACGGCACCGGCGACCTCGACCCCTTCTACGTGAAGCTGGACAGCTTCACCGCGAAGTTCCAGAACAACGGTTCGCAGGTCGGCAGCGCGCGGCAGTTCACCGCGGGCGTCGAGTACTACGAGGGCAGCGACCCGTCGAAGCTCAAGCAGGGCAGGATCGAGGTCAACCACCCGCTGGAGATCGGCGGCAGCAAGTTCTACCTGATCGGCCACGGCTACGCCCCGGTGATCACGGTGCGCAACGGCGCGGGCGACGTCGTCTACACCGGCGCGACCCCGTTCCTGCCGCAGGACGGCAACCTGACCTCCACCGGCGTCATCAAGGTCTCCGACTACGGCGAGAAGGACGGGAAGAAGACCCAGCTGGGCCTGTCCGGCTTCTTCCTGCCGACCGCGCCGGAGGCCTTCGACCGGAACACCGGCCCGCGCTCGCTGTTCCCCGGTGACGCGGACCCGGCGCTGGTGCTGAACGTCTACGCGGGCGACCTGGGCACCGACTCCGGCCTGCCGCAGAACATCTACCAGCTCAACACCAAGAACCTGACCCAGCTGGAGCAGGACGGCCAGCCGGCCAAGGCCCGGCTGAAGCCGGGCCAGGGCTGGACGCTGCCGGACGGCTACGGCACGGTCACCTTCGAGGGCTACAAGCAGTGGGCGAGCTTCAACGTCTCGCACCGCCCGGGCAACGGCATCGCGCTGGTCGGCGCGGTGGCGGCGATCGCCGGCCTGATCGGCTCGCTGTTCATCCAGCGGCGCCGGATCTGGGTGCGGGCGGTGGCCCTTCCGGACGGCGGCACGCTGGTCGAGCTGGCCGGGCTGGGCCGCAGCGAGTCGGCGAAGATCGCCGAAGAGCTCGCGACGCTCGCGGTGGACCTCCAGGACGACGCGCCCGCGCTCGACGACGAGCCCGATGACGAGCCCGACGAGAGCGGCACCACCGAGGCCGACGAGGCCTCGGCACCCGAAAGAACCGCAGTCCCCGCAGACCCGAACTCCAAGGAGTAGACGGTGCACCTCGCCTCGTCGGTCGACCCGCAGCTGGCCGACCTGTCCAACAAGCTGATCTATTCGGCGATGGCGGTCTACCTGATCGCCATGTTCGCCTACATGTTCGAGTGGACCTTCGGTGCCAAGGGCACCGTGGCCGTCCGCTCCACCGAGCAGGCGGGCCTGGCCGAGACGGTCGCCGAGGCCAAGGCCAAGGGCGCCAGGAAGGTCACCGTCACCGTCGCCTCGGCGGGCGGCGGCACCACCACGCTCACCCGCACCGCCCTGGCCGGCGAGGGTGCCACGGTGGTGACCAGCGGGCGCGGCGACGAGGACGTCGACGGGCCCGGCGCGGCCGGCACCAGCGAGAAGGCCGACCTGTCCGGCCGGATCGCGGTCTCGCTCACCGTCCTCGGCCTCCTGCTGCACGTGGGCGGCGTGCTCACCCGCGGCCTCTCGGTCTCCCGCTGGCCGTGGGGCAACATGTACGAGTTCTCCTGCGCCTTCGCGCTCGCCATGGCGCTCGCCTTCGTCGGGCTGCTGCTCGCGAAGAAGCCGGTCCGCTGGCTCGGCCTGCCGGTCACCCTGGCCGTCGTGCTCACCCTCGGCGTCGCCACCGAGGTGCTGTACACCGAGTCCGAGCAGCTCGTCCCGGCGCTGCACTCGTACTGGCTGGCGATCCACGTCTCCACCGCGATCGTCTGCGGCGGCGCCTTCTACGCGGGGTTCATCTCCGCCCTGCTGTACCTGGGCAAGGACTCCTTCGACAAGCGGATGGCGGCCGGCCTGGCCAAGGGCCCGCTCGGCACCTCGCCGTCGATCTGGCGCCGGCTGCCCGCCGCCTCGACCCTGGACAAGCTGTCCTACCGGATCAACGCCCTGGTCTTCCCGCTGTGGACGTTCACCATCATCGCGGGCGCGATCTGGGCCGAGGCCGCCTGGGGCAAGTACTGGGAGTGGGACCCGAAGGAGACCTGGTCGTTCATCACCTGGGTCGCCTACGCCTGCTACCTGCACGCCCGCGCCACGGCCGGCTGGAAGGGCCGCAAGGCCGCGTACCTGGCGCTCGCCGCCTTCGCCTGCTGGCTGTTCAACTACTACGGCGTGAACATCTTCGTCACCGGCAAGCACTCCTACGCGGGGATTTGACCGGGACCGGAAACCACCCACCGGCCCGGCACTCCCCAGGAGGAAGCCGGGCCGAGGTGCGACAGGGGTAGTTCGTGCCGGCCGCCCGGTCCGGTACGGAGAGGAACTGAGGAGGAAATCGCGCAATGGAGTGCGACGAGGTCATGCTGACCGTCCGAATCACCGCCGCCGAGCAGCTGCTGCTCCGCCGGCTCGCCCAGGGACACCGCAGCGACGTGTCCGAGGTGGTGGCCGACGGGCTGTTGGACATCATCCCCACGTTCAGCTCGCCGGCCGACGCCTACCGGCTGCTGGGCGCCCTCGCGGCCCCCGCGCCGTGCGCGCTGACCGTCTGGCTGCCGACGCCGCTGGCCGACCTGCTGGTGCCGGGCGCGGCCCGGATCGCCCAGGTGACGCAGGTGCGGATCGGCTCGGCCAGCGCGATGCTGGGCGCCGCGCTGCGGCTCTGGCTGGCCCAGGACCCGGGCCGGCTGGCGGAGAACCTCTCGGTGATGCACGCCGGGCGGCCCTCCGCGCTGGTCGCCGCCTGATCCGCCGGGCCCGGTGGCGCCGTCCTCGGCCGGCGGTGCGCGGTCGCCGGGGCGGTGCCGCCGGGGCGGGGGCTCAGCTGGCGAGCGGCAGGCCGCGGCGGGCCGGGGCCGGCGCGGCCTGGGCCGGGCCGCCGTCGGCCGGTCCGGTGAGCAGCCGGGCCTCGGCCACCGTGCGGCCCTCCTGCACCAGCAGGACCCGCAGCGGCGCCCGCCGTCCGCTGCCGCCACCGGTCTCCTGCCCCGCCTCCCGGACGGCCCGCACCACACAGGGGCGGTCCGGCGCGATCGGGTCGTGGAAGGACGTCACCAGCTCCAGCGGCACCACCCGGTCCGGGTGGTGCAGCCGCTGGGCGGCCTGCCGGGCGGCCTCCAGGACGAGCATCCCCGGCAGGTGGCCGGGCGCCGGGTCCATCGGGTCGAACAGCACCGGGTGACCGGCGTCCGCGCGCAGCAGCCAGCTGCCTGGCAGCAGCGCGGGGCCGAGCACCACGTCGGCGGCCTGCTGGCGGCCCACCAGTTCCGGGGCGGTGGCCTGGTCCGGGAGCCTGAGCGGGGCGGCGGCCGGGCCGGGGCCGCGCAGCCGGTCGTAGGCGGCGGGGGAGAGGATCCGCAGGCCGCCGAAGCCGCGGCCGACCGGCCGGCCGTCGCGTTCGACCTCGGCGTGCACCCGCAGGGCGGCCAGCCGGCCGTGCCGCATCCGGACGTCGTGGCAGCTGATCCGGAGCATCAGCTCGGTGGGGGCGGGGGCGACCGCGAGCCCCTCCAGGCCGGCCGGGCCGAGCGTGTAGCCGAGCTCGTCGAGCACCGCGTGGTGGTCGTGCGGGACGCCGAAGCCGGCGTGGCCCACCAGAAGGGCGGCCTGCCGGACCGTCTCGGCCATCAGCACCGGGTCGTGGTGCCGGTCGCCGGGCAGCCGGTAGAAGCCGTGCAGGCGCGGCCACTGGGCGCCGAGCAGGAAGTCGTAGGGGCCGGTGGCCTGCCAGCCGGTGATGAGCACCTCGGCGACCGAGGAACGGCGCACCAGGTGCCGGGAGACGGTCCGCTCGTGGAAGTCGTAACGGCCGGGGTGGGGATAGGGGGCGTCGCCGTCCATCGCGCTGAACACTGGCATGACGGGCCCCACTCCCGGGTGTCGGTCGGCCGGCCGTGCGGGCGGCCCGGGGAAAACATACAGGCCACCCGGTTTCTGCTTCCCCCGAGGGGTCGCCGTCGGCGCGCACCCGTGGTGCCCACCGTACCCGGGCCCCGGCCTGCGGCAACGCCTGGCCGCCTCGCTCGGGCCCCCGGACGGGGCCCGATCCCCCCTGGACGGCGGGGGCCGAACAGGGGCTAGATTAGATACCAACCATGCGGTTTCGGGCGGGCGCGGCGCGCCACCGACGGTCCGCAGACGGGGGCGCCGCGCCATCGACGGCGGCGCCGTGACAGCAACCGGGCGGGCCGGAGCTCGCCGCGGCCGGGGCCGGAGGGGCCGAGTGGCTAAGCAGGAACGGGCGGGGCGAACCAGGCAGGCCGTGCTGCTCGCCGCGGCGGACACCTTCGCCGACGCGGGCTTCGAGTCGGCCAGCCTGGTCGACATCAGCCGCCGGGCGGGCGTCAGCAAGGGCGCGCTCTACTTCCACTTCGTCTCCAAGCAGGCGCTGGCCGACGGGGTCCGCACCGAGGCCGCCGACACCGTCGGCCTCGCCGTGCTGCGGGCGCTGCGCGGTGGCGGGCCGGCCGTCCAGGAACTCGTCGACCTCACCCACGAACTGGCCCGGCTGCTGCGCGAGGACGTGGTGGTCCGGGCCGGTGTGCTGCTGGGCCTCGGCGGCCGGCCCGCGGACTGCCCGACCGGTGGGGTGGTCGCCCCGGCCGGTTCGCCGCCGGAGCCCTCGGCGGATGCCTGGCGGAGCCTGACCGCCGTCTTCCGCACCCTGCTCGACCGGGCCTCGGCGGCCGGCGAGCTGCGCCCCGGTCTCGACCGGGGGCAGGCGGCCGAACTGCTCACCACCCTGGCGGCCGGGCTGGTCCTGTTCGCCGCCGAGTCCACCGGCCGGCTCGCCCCCGCGGCGATCACCGGCCTCTGGTCGGCCGCCCTGCCGTCCCTCGTCCCGCCGGACCGCCTGCCGGCCTACCGGATCCGGGCGATCGGGTGCCCCGCCCCGAGCGCGGTCTAGGGGGCGCCGGCCGTCCGCGCCGGGTCAGAGCACCCCGGAGGCGAGCGGGCGAACGGCAGCGTTCAGGCGGGTCAGGGTGCGCGGTTCCACCAGGCCGGGAAGCAGAAGTGCCCAGAGGTCGGCCATCCGCTGCAGCAGGTCCTTGCGGTCCGTCAGCACCTGCGAGCTGAGCTGGATGCCGGTCACCGCACCGGTGATCACCCCGGCGGCGGCCGCCGGCCGCACCCCGGGATGGAGTTCGCCGGCGTCCTGCGCGTGCTCCAGCAGCTCGCGCGCCGCGTCCGTCCAGCCCTGGTACGCGCCGATCTGCGGCTGGGTGAAGCTGCCGTGCTCGATCGTCAGCCGGATCGCGCCGCGCAGCAGCGGGTCGTTCAGCAGCGAGTGCGCGAAGGCGTAGCCGAGGTCGATGACGGTCTGCATCGGGCTGTCGGAGGCGGGCCGCCAGGTGGCCAGCCAGGACCCCTGGCCCTCGATCACGGCGAGCGCCAGCTCCTCCTTGGACGGGAAGTGGAAGTAGAGCGCGCCCTTGGTGACGCCGGCCCGTTCCAGGATCTCGGCCATGGTGGCGCCCGCGTAGCCGCGTTCGTCGAACACCTCGGCCGCGGCGCGCAGCACCGTCTGGCGGGTCGCCAGCGCCCGGGCCTGCCTGGCCATCGCAGTCTCCCTGGTGTCGAGTCGTCGGCAGGGCTGGATCCTACGGGGCCGGGCCGGGCGTCGGCCCGCGTACCGTGCGGTAGCGATCCTTTCGAGCCGTTCCGGGCACTGGTGCGCGCCGGTGCGCGCCGGTCGCGCGGCCCCCGGGGGAGGAACGCCGCCGGCCGGCCACCCGTGTGCGCGGGTGGCCGGCCGGCGGTCGGACGGGTGCCGTCCGGGTCCTCGGTCGAGCCGTCAGGCGGCCCACTGCCAGCTGACCGGCGAGTAGTACGCCGGGCGGCGCTCCAGGCGCTGCCAGTTGGCGATCGGCTCGACCGGCGAGGCGGCGGCCGCCGCCTGCTGGGCGGCCGCGGCGCGGGCCATCAGCACGGCGGTCAGGGCGGCGAGCTCCTCGTCGGTGAGCGAGCCGCGGACGATGCGGACGAGTGGTTCGGCGGAAGCGGTCATGGTCCGGTCTTCTCCCGGCGGATGGTGGTGGGTCGGTCGTCGTCGGCGCGCCCGGCGGTGCTGTGCCGGCCGGGCGGTGCTGCTACATCGGGGGGTTGCCGTGCTTGCGGCTCGGCAGGTCCGCGTGCTTGGTGCGCAGCATGGCCAGCGAGGACGCCAGGACCTGGCGGGTCTCGGCGGGGTCGATGACGTCGTCCACGAGACCGCGCTCGGCCGCGTAGTACGGGTGCATCAGTTCGTTCTTGTATTCCTTGATCTTCTGCGTGCGCATCGCGTCCGGGTCGTCGGCGGCGTTGATGTCCCGGCGGAAGATGACGTTGGCGGCGCCCTCGGCGCCCATGACGGCGATCTCGTTGGTCGGCCAGGCGAAGGAGAGGTCGGCCCCGATCGAGCGCGAGTCCATGACGATGTAGGCACCGCCGTAGGCCTTGCGCAGGATCAGCTGGATCCGCGGAACGGTCGCGTTGCAGTAGGCGTAGAGGAGCTTCGCGCCGTGCCGGATGATGCCGTCGTGCTCCTGGTCGACGCCGGGCAGGAAGCCGGGGACGTCGAGCATGGTGACCAGCGGGATGTTGAAGGCGTCGCACATCTGGACGAAGCGCGCGGCCTTCTCGCTGGCGTTGATGTCCAGGACGCCGGCCAGCGACTGCGGCTGGTTGGCGATGATGCCGGTGACGTGGCCGTCGATCCGGGCGAGGACGCAGAGCACGTTGGTGGCCCAGCGCTCGTGGACCTCCAGGTACTCGCCGTGGTCGACGATCTCCTCGATCACCTTGCGCATGTCGTACGGCCGGTTGCCGTCGGCCGGCACCAGGTCGAGCAGCGACTCGTTGCGGCGGTCCACCGGGTCGTCGTTGACGGCGGCCGGCGGCATCTCGCGGTTGTTCTGCGGCAGCAGCGACAGGAGGAAGCGGACCTCCTCGATGCAGGACTGCTCGTCGTCGTAGACGAAGTGCGAGACGCCGGAGACCCCGGCGTGCACGTCGGCGCCGCCGAGCCCGTTCTGGCTGATCTTCTCGCCGGTCACGGCCTGGACGACGTCCGGGCCGGTGATGAACATCTGCGAGGTCTCGCGGACCATGAAGACGAAGTCGGTGAGGGCGGGCGAGTAGGCCGCGCCGCCGGCGCACGGGCCGAGCATCACGGAGATCTGCGGGATGACGCCGGAGGCCTTGGTGTTGCGCTGGAAGATGCCGCCGTAACCGGCCAGCGCGGTGACGCCCTCCTGGATGCGGGCGCCGGCGCCGTCGTTGAGCGAGACCAGCGGGGCACCGGCCGCGATGGCCATGTCCATGATCTTGTGGATCTTCTGGGCGTGGGCCTCGCCGAGCGCGCCGCCGAAGATCCGGAAGTCGTGGGCGTAGGTGAAGACCGTCCGGCCGTGCACGGTGCCCCAGCCGACGACCACGCCGTCGGTGTGCGGCTTCTTCGCCTCCAGGCCGAAGCCGGAGGCGCGGTGCCGGCGCAGCGGCTCGACCTCGCGGAACGAGCCCTCGTCGAGCAGCAGGTCGATGCGCTCGCGGGCGGTCAGCTTGCCCTTGGCGTGCTGGGCCTCGGTGGCCTTCTCACTCGGGCCGCGGCGGACCTGCTCGCGCAGTTCGTGCAGCTCCGCGACCCTGCCCCGCACGTCGGCGGGGGCTTCGGGGGCGTCGTCGTCGACCGGCGCCTGGTGCACAACCGTCATCTCGAACCACTCCAAAGGTGAGGGAACTGTCCGACAGCCAACGTCTGCGATGCCCCCGGCTGCGAATCACTTCTTCACTTATGACTGTACGAGGGGCCGCACGCTGGTTTCGGCGTCGATTCCGTACAAGGTCGCGTCCGTTTAGATGTCAGGGCTGCACAGAAACCGAAGCGTTTCGGCCCGTGCGACCGGTAGCTGTTCGATTACCCCGGGCTGTCGCCGAGATGGCCCCGGGGTGAGCTGAACATGAGGAAACGTGCAGGTCAGGGCTGTCTCCGTGAATACTGCCCGACGCGGCTCAAGGGCTGCTCAAGGGGCGCTTGGTACGGCGGTGAAGGCCGTGCCGACGAGGCGGTGGTGCCCTCCCAGTCGTAGGGATGCGCCAAAAACACCGCAGCCCACCCGGTGGATGCCGGGTGGGCTGTCCGGGCGATCCGGGGTCAGCCCCGCCGGCCCTCGTCCGGATCCTCCTTGCCGCGCAGCTCGTTCTCGCGGCGGCGCAAATCCGCCTCCCACTGCTTGAGCATGTCCTCGTGCTCGTTGTTGTGCTTCTTCAACGAGGCGAGGAACTCGGGGTCGTCGTCCGGGGCGAGCGGGCGCCCGTCGCGCCGGCGGTCGTACGCCGGGCCGTTCGCGCCGTAACCGCCGGCCGGGGCGGTGCGCACCGCGCGCTGCTTGCCGGCCACCAGCCAGGCGATCGAGCCGACGAGCGGGAAGAGCAGCACGATGATCACCCAGACCACCTTGGGGAGGTGCTTCACCTCCTCCTCGGGGGTGGTCAGGCAGTCGATGAAGGCCCACACCCACAGGGCGAGCGGGAGCACGAAGGTCAGGATCCTCAGCACGGCGGCGATCTCCCCCGGGCGGCGTCGGTGGCGGTCGGGCCCCTCGGAACGGCCGCCGCTGACGGTGCGCCGCGTCAAGGGGGCCCTTGACACAGGCCAGGCTAGCGGGTGGCGGATACTGGCAGGCATGGCATACGACGATCTCCGCTCGTTCCTGCGGGCCCTCGACCGCGAAGGCGACCTCAAGCGCATCAAGGCGGAGGTGGACCCCCATCTGGAGATCGGCGAGATCGTCGACCGGGTGCAGAAGGCCAAGGGCCCGGCCCTGCTGTTCGAGAACGTCAAGGGCTCGACGATGCCGCTGGCGATGAACGTCTTCGGCACCGAGCGCCGGCTCGCCAAGGCGCTCGGCCTCAAGGGCCCGGAGGAGATCGGCGACAAGATCTCCGGCCTGCTGAAGCCGGAGCTGCCGCAGGGCTTCACCGGCTTCCGGGACGCCTTCGGCAAGCTCGCCTCGATGGCCCACGTGCCGCCGAAGCACGTGAAGTCCGGCGACGCCCCGGTGCAGGAGGTGGTGCTCACCGGCGAGGACGTCAACCTGGACGAGCTGCCGGCGCTGTTCACCTGGCCGATGGACGGCGGCTCCTTCTTCAACCTGGGCCTCACCCACACCAAGGATCCGGACACCGGGATCCGCAACCTCGGCCTGTACCGGCTGCAGCGGCACGACCGCCGCACCATCGGCATGCACTGGCAGATCCACAAGGACAGCCGCAACCACGCCGCGGTGGCCGCCAAGCGCGGCGAGAAGCTGCCGGTCGCGATCGCCTTCGGCTGCCCGCCGGCCGTCACCTACGCGGCCACCGCGCCGCTGCCGGGCGACATCGACGAGTACCTGTTCGCCGGCTTCGTCGCGGGCGAGCGGGTGCGGATGGTGGACTGCAAGACCGTCCCGCTGCAGGTCCCGGCCGACGCCGAGGTGGTCCTGGAGGGCTGGCTGGAGCCCGGCGAGCTGCTGCCCGAGGGGCCGTTCGGCGACCACACCGGCTTCTACACGCCGCAGGAGCCCTTCCCGGCGCTGACCATCGACTGCGTGACCATGCGCCGCCGGCCGATCCTGCAGTCCATCGTGGTCGGCCGCCCGCCGACGGAGGACGGCCCGCTCGGCAAGTTCACCGAGCGCTTCTTCCTGCCGCTGCTGAAGATCATCATCCCGGACATCGTCGACTACGACCTGCCCGAGGCCGGCGGCTTCCACAACTGCGTGATCGTCTCGATCGACAAGAAGTACCCGAAGCACGCGCAGAAGACCATGCACGCCATCTGGGGCGCGCACATGATGTCGCTGACCAAGCTGATCATCGTGGTGGACTCCGACTGCGACGTCCACGACTACCAGGAGGTCGCCTGGCGGGCCTTCGGCAACGTCGACTACAGCCGCGACCTCACCGTGGTGGAGGGTCCGGTCGACCACCTCGACCACGCCTCCTACCAGCAGTTCTGGGGCGGCAAGGCGGGCATCGACGCGACCCGCAAGCTGCCCGAGGAGGGCTACACCCGGGATGGCGGCTGGCCCGAGATGGTCAGCTCCGACCCGGCGACCGCCGCCCTGGTGAGCCGTCGCTGGAAGGAGTACGGGCTGTGAGCACCGCCGCCGCCCTCCCCGAGGTGCCGCCCGGCAAGGTCAAGGCCTTCCTGCGGCTGGTGATGATCGAGCACTCGGTCTTCGCCCTGCCGTTCGCCTACATCGCCGCGCTGACCGCGATGTTCCTGGCCGACGAGCGGGTGCACTGGGCCGAGCTGTTCATCGTGACGGTGTGCATGGTGGGCCTGCGGACCTTCGCCATGGCGGCCAACCGGATCATCGACCGGGAGATCGACGCCCGCAACCCGCGCACCGCGGGGCGCGAGCTGGTCACCGGCGCCGTCTCGCTGAAGACCGCGTACGTGGGCTCGGCCCTCGCCCTGGTGGTCTTCCTCGGCGCGGCCGCGCTGCTGAACCCGCTCTGCCTGGCGCTCGCGCCCGTCGCCGTGGTGCCGATGGTCGTCTACCCGTACGGCAAGCGGTTCACCGACTTCCCGCAGGCGATCCTGGGCCTGGCCCAGGCGATGGGCCCGGTGGGCGCCTGGCTGGCCGTCACCGGCAGCTGGTCCTGGGACGCGGTCGTGCTCGGCGCGGCCGTCGGCATCTGGATCGGCGGCTTCGACCTGATCTACGCCTGCCAGGACGTCGCGTCCGACCGGGCGGGCGGCGTGCGTTCGGTGCCGGCGCGCTTCGGCGTCCCGGCGGCGATCCGCGGCGCGCGCGGCTGCCATGTGCTCACCACGCTGCTGCTCGGCTGGTACGCGGTGCTGACCGACGCGGGTGCGGCGTTCTGGATCGGCCTGCTGGTGGTCGCGGGCGCCTTCGTCTACGAGCACACCATCGTCAAGCCGAACGACCTGTCGCGGCTGAACCGGGCGTTCTTCCAGACGAACGGCTTCGTCGGCATCTCGCTGTTCTTCTTCGCGCTGGTGGACCTGGTGGTGCGCGGCCTCGGCGTCTGAGGCCGCGCCCCGCCGGGGCCCCTACTTCCCGCCCTCGTCGAGCGTGTGCTTGACGAGGGCGTTCGCGTGCCCGTGCCCGAGCCCGTGCTCCTCCTTCAGCCAGGCGACCAGCTCCATGTGCCTGGTCAGCGGCGAGGAGCGGATCAGCTCCTTCCAGTGCGCGATCGGCTGCCCGTACGTCTTCTCGATGGACGGGAAGTAGCTGGCGGGGCCCTTGGCGGCGGGGGTGGCGGTCATGGTGGGGCTCTCCTTCTTCGTTCGTTGTTCATAGGACCGGACGCGGCGTGAAAACTCATCGGTCGCGGGGGGTGACCCGGATCACATCCCGGGCGGCCCGGGCGGGGGCGAGGATCGGCCAGTCCGCACACCGCGCCGGCCTGCGGGGATGCGGGTGGACCTCCCGGCCCGCGGTGCGCCGGGGTGGCCGGAAATCGTGTGTCATTTGACCTGTGACATTGTTCTGACCTTCGGTCGGTGACAGGATCCACGCCAAATCTCCTTCCTTCAGCCCGACCCCACGTCGGGCTGCCCCCACTCGACGAAGGATTCCGCGTGCTCCTGCGCACCAGACTCTCCATGCTCGCGGCAGGCGTCGTCGCCTGTTGCGCCACGGCCACCGCCGTGCTGCCGGCCCAGGCCTTCGCGGCGCCCCCCGCCGCCACCGCCACCACCCCCGGCCCGGCTCCGACCACGCCCACGGCCGGCCCCGTCGGCCTCCCGGCCCCGACCACGACGACGGGTTCCGAGGACCACGCCGAGCCCGCCGCCCCGCTGCCCCCGGCGCTGCTCGGCGCGACGCGCCTGGCCGACCCGGCCGAGGCGGGCGCCCCCGCCCAGTTCAAGTCCCTCGCCGTGCAGAGCTGCACCGCGGCCGACTTCGCGGCCCGCACCGGGGCCGACCTGGTCGCGTTCATCAAGAGCTCGACCCCGGACTGCATCAAGTCGCTGTACAGCGGCGGCAAGGCCGACCCGAGCATCTTCCAGCAGTCCCGGATGCTGTCCGTCGCGGCCGCCCTCAAGGACCTGGCGGCCGGCTACACCGGCGACAACTCGACCGGCATCGCGCAACTGGTGAAGTACCTGCAGGTGGGCTACTTCATCCAGTTCAACTACCCGGCCGCGGCCGGCCCGTACACCCCCGCGCTCGCCGCCGCCGTCTCGTCCGCCCTGGACACCCTCTTCGCGGGCACCCGCTGGCGCGACGTCACCGAGGACAACGGCCGCATCCTCAAGGAGGTGGTGTGGCTGACCGACAGCGCCAACCTCCAGGCCCGCTACATGGGCGTCTACAAGCGGATCCTGGACGGGTACGACAACTCGTACAACGCGTTCCCGCAGATGATCAGCGCGGTCAACTCCGTGCTGTTCTACCCGCTCTGGGGAGGCTACCGGAACGCGGACTTCGTCCGGGCGCTCGCGGCCGACCCGGCCCTCATCAACTCGCTCACCGACTTCGCGATCAACCACAGGGACCTGCTCGGCGGGCCCAACGCCGTCCTCGACACCAACGCGGGCAACGACCTGGCCCGGTTCGCCGGAACCAGCCCCGCCGCCGAGGCCCTGGCCAAGCCCCTGGTCAAGAAGGTGCTGGACTCCGCGCCGCTCCTCACGCCGCACGCGCCGCTGTACGTGTACACGGCCGTCCAGGCCGCCTACTACAACGGCGGTCAGTGCTCGTACTACGGCATCTGCGACCTGCCCGCCAAGCTCACCTCGGTGGTCCTGCCGAACCAGCTGGTCTGCGACAACCGCATCCTCCAGGCGCAGGCCCTGTCGGCCGCCGAACTGGCCACCGCCTGCGAGAGCCTGCGCAGCCAGGACGCGCTCTTCCACAACACGGTCAAGGACAACGGGCCCATCCCGAACCAGTACGCCAAGAACGTCACCTTCGGGATCTTCGCCAACAAGACCGACTACACGACCTACTCGTGGGCGATCTACGGCAACGACACCGACAACGGCGGCCAGACCGTCATGGACGCGACCGACCCGAACAAGCGGGCCGTGACCGTGATGTACCAGAAGGCCTGGAACGTCAACGACCCCGCGCGGGTTTGGAACCTCAACCACGAGTACACCCACTACCTCGACAGCATCTACAACCTGAAGGGCAACTACGACACCCAGTCGTCCGTTCCGAACAAGTGGTGGGTCGAGGGCCTCGCCGAGTACGTCTCGTACAGCCACCGCGGCGCCACCGACGTCGACGCGATGGCCCAGGCGGCCAAGCACACCTACAAGCTCAGCACCCTCTTCCAGAACACCTACGCCAACTCGGACTCGACCCGCACCTACCCGTGGGGCTACCTGGCCGTCCGGTACATGCTGGAGAAGCACCCGGCCGACGTCCAGGCGATGCTGGAGCGGTTCCGCGCCGGTGACTACCCCGGCGGCTACGCGGTCTACAACAACCTCGGCACCTCCTACGACGCCGACTTCGACGCCTGGCTCACCGCCTGCGCCGCCGGCGCCTGCTACGCGGCCGGCCCGACCTCGCTGTTCGACACCATGGTGAACGGCGCGACCGTCAGCGTGAGCGAGCGGTCCGTGCAGACCGGCCCGGGCCGGATCACCTCCTGGCACTGGACCTTCGGCGACGGCACCTCCTCGGACGAGCGCAACCCGAGCCACACCTACGCGGCGGCCGGCTCGTACACCGTCGCCCTGACCACCACCGACGACACCGGCCGCAGCGCCACCTCCCCGGCCACGGTCACCGTGACCGCCGCCCCGGCCACCCTGCCGACCTGCACCGAGCCGCGCACCGACGCGATGGGCAAGAACTGCTCGCGCACCGGCCGCGCCGCGACCGCCGGCAACACCGACTACCTGTACGTCTACCTGCCGGCCGGCACCACCACCCTGAAGGTCACCGCCTCCGGCGGCACCGGCACCGCGCACCTGTACTACAACGCGGACACCTGGGCCTCGCCGAAGGCCTTCACCGCCTCCTCCACCGCCACCGGCACCACCCAGTCCATCACCGTCACCAACCCCACGGCCGGCTACCGCTACCTCAGCCTGCACGCCGTGACCGACTTCAGCGGCGTCACGATCAGCACCGAGTTCTGATCCCTGAAGCACGGCGACCGACGCCCGGCCGGGACTTCCCGGCCGGGCGTCGAAGCGCTGTGTGCGGGCGGGGGCCGTGCGCCAGACTGGCCGGATGGTGATGAACACGGCGGCGGCACTCGCCCACGGCGCGGAGCTGCTGCGCTCGGCGGAGCCGGCCGAACGGGCGGCCGGCTGCGACCTGGTGGGCGAGGCGGCCGACCGCGACGAGGCGGTCCGGGCCGAGGCGGCGGCCGTGCTGCTCGCACACGCCGAGCGGGAGCGGGACGGGAGCGTCCTGGCCTGGCTGGCGAGGGCCCTCGGGCGGACCGGCGACGGGCGGGCGGTGCCCGTCCTGGTCGCCCTGGCCGGTCACCCCGACGCCGGGGTACGGCGACAGGTCGCCTCCGCGCTCTCCCTCGACGAGGTGGCCGCCGGCCCGCCGGACGCCCCCGGTGTCCGCGCGCTCCTCACCCTGACCCGCGACCCCGACCCGGACGTCCGCGACTGGGCGACGTTCACGCTCGGGTTCCAGTGCGCGGCGGACGGCCCGCAGGTGCGGGCGGCGCTCTGGGAGCGGACCGGGGACGAGCACCCGGACGCCCGGGAGGAGGGCATCCGCGGCCTGGCCCGGCGGCGCGACCCGCGGGCCGTGCCGCTGATGCGCGAGCTGCTGGCGGATCCGCAGGGCGCGGCCGTGCTCACCTTCGGGGCGGCGGAGATCCTGGGCGCCCCCGAACTGCTGCCGCTGCTGGAGGACTACGACCCGGACGACCCCGGGGTGGCGCAGGCCCTCGCCGCCTGCGATCCGGCGCGGCGGGCCCGGCTGGACGGCGCGGCCTGGGAGCTGGTGCACGCGCTGGAGCGGTTGCGGCCCGACCTGGCGGCCGCGGTGTGGGCGGCCCGCTGCGAACCCGGGCTGACCCTGGGCGTCGGCGGCACCCCCGACGGGCCGGTCCACGACGTCGGGGCGCTCCTGACCCGGGCGGGCGGCGACCCGCTGCGGGCGGCCGAACTGGTGGGATCCGATCACCCGACGACCGGCACGCCCCGAGGCGGGCCCTAACATCGGCCCATGAGCGACACCGGCGACTGGAAGTCCGACCGCGTCGGCAGCGCCCTGCGCGGCGAGAACCCCACCGTCGTCCGGCGGCTGGCCGCCGGCTTCGCGGTGATGGGGGACGTGCAGTTCCTGCCCGGCTACGCGATCCTGCTCACCGACGAGCCGGGCGTCGAGCGGCTCACCGACCTGCCGCGGGCCCGCCGGCTGGCGTACCTGGAGGACCTCGACCGCCTCGGCGAGGCCGTCGAACGCGCCTGCCGGGCGGCCGACCCGGCCTTCCGCCGGGTCAACCTGGAGATCCTCGGCAACACCGACCCGATGCTGCACGCCCACGTCTGGCCCCGCTACGACTGGGAGCCCGCCGACCTCGTCCGCCTGCCCGTCTGGCTCTACCCCCGCACCCACTGGACCGCCCCGACCCACCCCCTCACCCCCGCCCACGACCCCCTGCGCACCGCCATCGGCGCGGAGCTGGATGCGCTGGGGTAAAGGCCAGTGGTGCAGACCACTCGTTCTCGTGAATCCGCTGACCGGGGGCGGGACGGGTGGCCGACTCGCGCCTACGCTGCGGGACATGGACATCGCCATCGTGCTCTTCGACGACTTCGAGCCGCTCGACGCGATCGGGCCGTACCAGGTGCTCGGCTACCTTCCGGGGGCCACCGTGCGGTTCGTGGCGGCGGGCGGGCGGGGGCCGGTGGCCGACAGCATCGGCGGGATGCGGCTGGAGGTGCCCGCCCGGTACGCGGACGTCGCGGCGTGCGACGTGCTGCTCGTGCCGGGCGGGCACGGCACCCGGCCGCTGATGGGCGACGAGGCCTTCGTCGGCTGGCTGCGCCGGGTGCACACGACCACCCGGTTCACCGCTTCCGTGTGCACCGGTGCGCTGCTGCTCGGGGCCGCCGGGCTGCTCGACGGCCTCGCCGCCACCACGCACTGGGCGGCCGCCGGCGAACTGGCCGCGTACGGTGCCACCTACACCCCCGAGCGGGTGGTGCGCCGCGACCGGATCGTCACGGCGGCCGGAGTCTCGGCCGGCATCGACATGGCGCTCCACCTCGCCGCCCTGCTCACCGACGAGACCACCGCCCGGGCGATCCAGCTGCACGCCGAGTACGACCCCCGCCCGCCCTTCGACAGCGGCTCCTGGGCGAAGGCCTCGCCCGCCGTCCGGGAGCGGATCAGGGAACTCTAGGGCCCGCCTTCGCAGCGAGGAAGGACTCCAGGGCGGCGGCCAGCGCGACCGGTGTCTCGTGCATCGGGTAGTGGCCGCTGGCGGGCAGCTCCCGCACGTCGGCGTTGGGGTAGTGGACGAGGAAGGTGGCGCGCATCGCCTCGGCGGTCAGCAGGAGGTCGTGCTCGCCGGCGAACACCCGGACCGGTACGGGGTTCCCGGCGACCGCCTCCACCAGGTCGGCGGTGGCCCAGTCGCGCACGTAGCGGCCGAACGCCTCGCGGGTGGACAGCTCCAGCGAGCGGTCCACCATCCCGTCGAGCCAGGCCCGGCCGGCCCGCCGCCCGGTCACCAGGTCCAGGATCTCGTACCGCTTCGCCCGGTCCTCGGCCGCGCCGTAGAACAGGGCCTCGCCGTCCGCGTCCATCGGGTACGGCCCGGCCGGGACGGGCGCCAGCCCGGCCAGCTTCCGCACCCGGTGCGGCGCCCGGGCGAGCACCTGCTGGGCGGCCTTGCCGCCCATCGAGTGCCCGACCAGCGAGAACTCCGGCCAGCCGAGCTGGTCGGCCAGCGCGAGCGCGTCGTCCGCGATCTCCGCCAGCGTGTAGGCGCCGGGCACGTCCTTGCGCTCGCCGTAGCCCCGGTAGTCGAGGAACGCGTAGGAGAAGGCGGAGCCGTCCAGGTAGTCCGGGAACGGCCCCCACCCGGCGCTGGTGCCGAACCAGTCGTGCAGCACCAGGACCTTGTGGGCGCCGGTACCGACCAAGCGGTGAGGGATCGTCATGCCCCGCTTACTGCCCGCCGGAGCCGGTCGCCGAACCCCGCACCCCCAGCACGCGCCGGTACGCCAGGCCCGGCCGTCCGCCGACGACCGCCTCGCCCTCCTCGGTGAAGCCGGTGCGGGCGAGCACCGCCCGGGAGGCCGCGTTGTCGACCGTGGTCACGGCGGTCAGATCGCGCAGCCCGTACTCCCCGGCCGCCAGCCGGCACACCTGCTCGACGGCCGCCCGCGCCATGCCCCGTCCGGCGGCCGACTCGCCGACCCGGTAGCCGAGTTCGGCGCTGCCGCCCGCGGCGTCCACCAGGTTGACCCGCCCGACGATCCGCCCGCCGGCGTCCAGCACCACGTGGAAGTGGCAGGTGCCGTCGGCCTGTTCGGCGAGCAGCGCCCGGTGCCGGCCGGCGAACCCGGTCGCCGTGAAGTACGCGTCCCCCCGGTCCGGCACCGACCGCGCGAACCACGCCCGGTTCTCCCGCTCGAACGCCAGCACCGCCGCCGCGTGCCCGTCCGCCAGCCGCTCCAGCCGGATACCGCCACCTGTGATCATCCGCTCATGGTCATGTCCTGCGGCGACCGCTGTCCAGCGTGGACAATGCCGGTATGACAGAGGCGGGCGAGAGCGCACCGATCCTCCCGGTGCCGCGGGCGGAGGCCGTCGTCGGGCCCTGGCGCGAGCGGTACGACCCGTCGGCGCGGCTCGGCGTTCCCGCCCGCGTCACGGTGCCGCACCCGTTCCCGCCGGCCGACCGGCTGGACGCCGCGGTGCTCGGCGGCCTCGGCGAACTCCTCGCCGCCAGGGCCGACTTCCCCCTCTCCGCCCACCACGAAGGAGCGCCATGATCGGTCGGCTGCAGTGCCTCGTCCTCGACTGTCCGGACCCGGCGGTGCTGGCCCGGTTCTACGCCGGGCTGCTCGGTGGCGAGGTGGACCGGCCGGACCCGCGCTGGTCGCTCGGCGAGGACTGGTCCACCCTGCACACCCCCACCGGCCAGGTGCTCTGCTTCCAGCGCGTCGCCGACCACCGTCCGCCCCGCTGGCCGGACCCGGCGCACCCGCAGCAGGCCCACCTGGACGTCGACGTCCCCGACCTCGCCACCGCCGAGCCGGCCGTCCTCGCCCTCGGTGCCACCCTCCTCCACGACGCGGGCCGCTGGCGGATCTACGCCGACCCCGCCGGTCACCCGGTCTGCCTCCTCCCGGCCCACCCCTGAGCGTTCGGGGAGGTCAGCCGGCCGGAGCCCAGAAGCCGGTCAGCCGCGCGCGGCCGGGTCCGAGGCTCCGCCAGGGGCCGTCGACCGCGAGGACGGCGACGGCGGCGGTGGGGAACCCGGACCGCGCCACCTGCCGGGACAGCCCGTCCTCCGCCGCGTCCCGGCCCCGGGCCGCGAGGACGGCGACCAGGTCGTGGAGGCTCGGATTGTGGCCGACCACGACCAGGTCGCCCGAGCCCTCCGGCGTCTCCCGCAGGATCCCGATCAGCGCGTCGACCCCGGCCTCGCGGCGGTGGATGTCGACGCTGACGTCGTAGATCCGCCGCTCGTGGACGGTCGCGGGCGCCTCGGGGAGCGCCGCGCGGACGAGCTCCCAGGTCTCGCCGGTGCGCCGGGCGCTGGACACCCGCGCGAGGCCGGGCGCGACGCCGGACGCGGCGAGCCATCGTCCGGTCAGGGCGGCCTCGGTGCGGCCCCGCTCGTCCAGCCGCCGCTCGTGGTCGACCGCGGTCTCCCGTTCGGCCCGCGCGTGGCGGACCAGGACGATCCTCCGGGCGCCGTCGGCGGTCATGGTGCCTCCCCTTCCCCGGGCCGGAACGACCGGACGCACACGATCCGGCCGGTCCGCGGATGGTAGCAACAGCCCGTCAGGAGCCTTCGCCCGCCCGTGCCGCGGGCTCAGGCGATGCGGCGGACGCGCCGGATGGCGAGCGCGACGAGCAGGGCGGTCAGGGCGAGGAAGATCCCGGTCTCGATGGTCTGGAAGGTCCAGAAGCGGTCGGCCGGCTGGTACTCCAGCCAGTTGGTGTAGGGGCCGGGGCCGTAGCCGTCCCGGGCGAGGCCGGCCAGGCACTGGGTGACGCCTTCGCCGCCTCCGCAGCTGATCCGGGCGTCGGGGATGACGAGGGCGCCGGTGCCGTTGCGCACGCCCTCCTGGTAGACCCACGAGCCGGCGAAGCGGTTGACCATGGCCGGACCGTCGACCGCGTAGGCGAGCGTCTCGGTCGGCATGAAGGAGGGGCGGGCGAGCAGTTCGACCAGGGCCCGGACGGCGATGAACGCGGCGAGCGAGATGCCCATCGCGGGCAGCACCCGGCGGCTGAGCGTGCCGGTCAGGATGCCGAGCGCGACCGCGAACAGGGTGTACCCGATCGGCGCGGTGCCCTGGACGTCGAAGACCAGGAAGCGGAAGCGGCCGAGGCCGTTGGCGGTGAGCGGCCCGAGCCACCAGGCGGAGCCGAGCGCGTAGCCGACGGACAGCACCAGCGCGACCGCGCCGACCAGGCCGAACTTGGTGAGGATCCAGCGCCGGCGGCTGATGCCCTGGGTCCAGACCAGCCGGTGGGTCCCGTTCTCGACCTCCCGGGCGACCAGCGGGGCGCCGAGGAAGACTCCGGCCAGGACCGGCAGCAGGACGAGGAGGATGGCCAGGTAGGTGGTCGTTTCGTACTTGCTCTTGAAGCGCTGGCTCAGCGCCTCGCAGCCGCCGCCGTCGACGAGTTCGGCGTGACCGAGGGCCCGCAGACAGGCGCCGAGGCCGGAGTCCTCGAAGGACGAGCGCATGGCCAGCCCGGTGGGCACGAGGACGGCGGCGAGCGCGGCGAGGGCCACGGCCGTCCACAGGGCCTGCTTGCGGTGCTGGCGCCAGGTCAGCCAGATCACGCGGCCACCTCCGGGAGCGCGGCGGTGCCGGGAGCACCGAGGTGGGCGAGGAGGAGGTCCTCCAGGGTGACGTCGTGCACGGTCCAGCGGCTCTCGTCCACCGGGCCGTCGGTGCGCACCAGCAGGGTGGACTGCCGTTCGGTGTGGCTGGCCCGGATCACCGCGGCCACCCCGGGGACGGCGGCGCCCTCGGCGATCCTCGGGCCGACCAGCCGGCAGTGCGACGCGAGCAGGTCGTCGACGGGCCCGACCAGTTGGGCCCGGGAGGTGTGCAGCAGTACGAGGTGGTCGCAGACCCGTTCGAGGTCGGCGAGCAGGTGGGAGGAGAGCAGGACGGTGGTCCCGTACTCGCCCACCGCGCCCATCAGGGCCTGCATGAACTCGTGCCGGGCCAGCGGGTCCAGCGCCGCCACCGGCTCGTCGAGCAGGAGCAGCCGGGGCCGCTTGGCGAGCGCCAGCGCGAGCGCCACCTGGGCGCGCTGGCCGCCGGAGAGCCTTCCGGCGGGCTTGTCGAGCGGGATGCCGAGCCGGGTGAGCCGGTCGCGGGCGACCGGTCCGTCCCAGCCCCGGGGGTTGAGCCGCCGGCCCATGGTGATCAGCTCGGTGGCGGTGAAGTCGGGGTAGAGCGGGGTGTCCTGGGCGACGAAGCCGAGGTCGGCCAGGGCGTCGCGGTCGTGGCGCGGGTCCCGTCCGAAGACGCGGACCTGCCCGGCGTCGGGCCGTAACAGGCCGACGGCGAGGTGGAGCAGGGTGGACTTGCCGGCGCCGTTGGGGCCGACGAGGGCGGCGATCCGCCCGGCGGGCAGCTCCAGCGAGCAGTCCTGGAGTGCCCAGGTCTGCCCGTAGCGCTTGCCCAGCGCCTCGGTGCGCAGAGCGACTTCCGTCATGTGTGTTCCCCCAAGATGACTGTCAGACCGGCCCGGTCCCGTTGGTGGGCGGCCGGTCGGGCGTGGCCCGCAGAGTGGTGTCGACGAGCGCGGCGATGTCCTCGCGGGTGAGCCCGGCGGCCTGCGCCCTGCCCAGCCAGGCCACCAACTCCTCGCGCAGCGCGGCCTGGTGGGCCAGGGCCGGGCCGGCCAGGGTGCGGACCAGGAACGTCCCCACCCCGGGCCGGCCCTCGGCGAGCCCCTCCAGCTCCAGCTCCCGGTAGGCCTTGAGCACGGTGTTGGGGTTGATCGCCAGGGCCTGGGCCACGTCCCGCACCTTGGGGAGCCGGTCCCCGGGCTGCGCCAGTCCGACCCGCAGCGCCTGCTTCACCTGCAGGACCAGCTGCATGTACGTGGCCACCCGTGAGCGGCCGTCGAGCACGAACTCGATCACCAGTTGTTCTCCTGTCTTACGACAGTAAGACAGGATAGGCGCGGGTGAGTCAAGTGGCGAAACGGAACGATGAATTGACGGGAAGCCGGGGGAGCGCGGATCAGGCCAGCGTCAGGGTGTCGCCGACGGCGAGGCGGCCGGGGGCGGCGACCCCGGCGAGGGCGTCCAGCCGGCCGTCGTGGAACTGGACGAGGGCCTTGAGGATCTCCGGCGCGTGCGGCAGGCCGGGCTGGGCGGCGGTGGTCATCGCGCAGCGCTCGCTGGAGCGGACGAAGGCGAGCCGGGCGCCTGAGCGCGCGGAGCCGTGCGCCTCGCGCCCGAACCAGGTGTCCTCGGTGAACGGCGGGGTGCCCGGCGCGGTGCGCAGCAGGACGTTCGGGCGGAACCGGCGGACGTCCACCACGGCGGACGGCGCGGCCTCGGCGACCCAGTCCAGGGTGGCGGTGGTGAGCACGCTGACCGGGAGCTGGTCGAAGTGCGAGACGGCGTCCTCGCGGGCGAGTTCGACGTCCTCGCGCTGCAGGTAGGCGCGCAGGAAGGCGGCCGGGTCGAGGACCGGCCGGCCGAGCGGGTCGAACAGCTCGGGGCCGTCGAGCCGGTGGCCGAGCCGGGCGGAGAGGCGGAGCAGGCCGTCCATCCGCCGGAACCGGCGGGTGTTCTTGCCGGAGCCGAGCCTGCCGTCGCCGTCGCGCACGGCGTAGAGGCGGTCGCCCGCGAGCCCGCGGTCGTCCACCTCGACGGAGTCGAGCCGCTCGCCGCCGGTGGACTTCACGGGGTAGCGCCAGAGCTGCTCGATGACTCCGATGATCTCTGCCATGGCCGGACAGCGTACCGCCGCCCGCCGATGATGGTCTAGACCAAGTACCCGGCGTGGCAAGGCGTTCGTCCCCGGACGTTCACCCCAGCCGGGCGACCGCCCGCACCGGGGCCCCGTCCGCCGCCACCAGCCGCAGCGGGAAGAGCGACACCTCGACCGGCCGGCCCGCCTCCTGCGCGGCCAGCAGCGGCCGCAGGTCGGTCAGGTTCTCCGCGATCACCCCGCCGCCCGGCGCCCCGAGCAGCACCCGGTGCGCCGCCAGCGTCGGCTCCTCGGCGGCCGGCTGGTCGTGCTCGTCGGTGAGGTCGGCGAGCAGCGCGGCGACCGCCGGATCGCCCGGGCCCGGATCGGGGGTCGGGTCGACGCTGAGCGCGTCCACCCCGACGGTGCGCACCCCGGCGGCCACGATCGCCTCCGCGGCCCTCGCGGTCAGGCTCGGGTGGGCCAGGTAGGCGTCGGTGCCCCAGTGCCGCGCCCAGCCGGTGGCGAGCAGCAGGACGGTGCCCTCGCCGGCCCGCTCCAGCGCGGGCGCGAGCCGCTCGGCGGTGATCGCGGCCCGCGGTTCGAGGCCGCGCAGGTCGGCGACCACGGCCGGTCCGGTGAACCGCTCCAGCGGCAGGCCGTCCAGCGTCGGCCAGGTGACGTCGACGTGGTACGGCGCGTCCACGTGGGTGCCGGACTGCGAGCCGAGGTGCACGGCGAGCACGTTCACCCCGGCGGTGGCGGTGGTGAGGGCGGGCTCCAGGAGGACGGCCGGATCGCCGGGGTAGACCGGCATCGCGGTGGTCACCTGGTGGGTGAGGTCGACGAGGGTCGTGGCCATGCCGCCCATCCTCGCAGGGCGGGCCGGGGCGGAGTGAGGGGCCGAGTGGAGATAGAAAGTAGGCACTATGGAAAAGCCCGAACAGCCAGTGCGCCGCCCCTGGGTCGTCGGGGTCTCCGGCGCGTCCGGCACCCCGTACGCCGCCGCGGTGATCCGCGCCCTCCTCGCCGCGGGCGAGTCCGTCGACCTGGTGGTCAGCCGGGCCGCGCGGCTGACCATCCTGGACGAGACCGGCATCGCCTTCCGGGACGCGCACTGGCGGGCCGACCTGGCCACCTGGCTGGACGTCCCGGAGGACGGCCTGGAGGACGTCCGGTACTGGCCGGCGGGCGACTTCGCGGCCGGCCCGTCCAGCGGCTCGTACCCCGCGAAGGGGATGCTGGTGGTGCCCGCGACCACCGGCGCGGTGGCCGGGATCGCGCTCGGCCTCAGCAAGGACCTGCTGCAGCGGGTCGCCAGCGTCACCCTCAAGGAGCGGCGCCCGCTGGTCGTCTGCGTCCGCGAGACGCCACTCCACGGGGTGACGTTGAAGCACTTGGTGGAACTGGACGCGCAGGGCGCGGTCGTGCTCCCCGCCTCGCCCGGGTTCTACGCCGGCGGCTCCACCGTCGGCGAACTGGTCGGATTCGTCGCCGGACGGGTGCTGGACGCGGTCGGCGTGCCCCACACGCTGTACCGCCGTTGGGAGGGCGAGCTGGGCGCGGCGGCCCGCGGGGCCGAACGGTCGGCCTGAGGGGGAGTGAGATACCGCAGGACGGGAGAGTATGTTCTCTGCGATATCCGGGTTGGTCCGCGCACGGCGCCTTTGAATCCGGATAATGATCTGTGGGTCTGGTGAGGTTCGGAAGGACGCGGGACGGTATATGGACACGGTGGACAGACAGCTCATCCAGGCGCTGCGGGAGAACGGCCGCGCCTCCTACGCCGAGCTGGGCCGGTTGGTCGGCCTCTCCGGCCCGAGCGTCACGGACCGCATCAACCGCCTGGAGCAGGCCGGCGTCATCACCGGCTACCGCGCGACGGTCAACCCGGCCTCGCTCGGTTTCGGGGTCACGGCCCTGATCGGCCTCCAGCTGACCGACGCGGCGGACCACGAGGACGTGGCGTTCCGGCTGAAGGACCTCGGTGAGGTCGAGGACTGCTGGTTCATCGCCGGTGACGACTCGTACATGCTCAAGGTCCGGGTGCCGGACGTCGAGGGCCTGGAGTCGGTGGTGAAGCGGATCTCGGGCACGAAGGGCGTGGCCCGCACCCGGACGACCGTCGTACTCTCCACGAAGTGGGAGAGCCGGGTCAGTGAGCTGCCGCTCGCCGACGGCGAGTAACCAACGGTACGGACGGAACGCGGGGGAGTGGCGGTCATGGCACTGGTCGGTCTGGAGGAACTGCGCGCGGCCCGGCAGCGGATCGCGGGCGTCGCGGTGCGCACCCCGCTGGTCCCCGCCCCCTGGGCGGCGGACGGCGAGCGCCGGCTCTGGCTGAAGCCGGAGAACCTCCAGCCGACCGGGGCGTTCAAGACCCGCGGGGCGTACAACCGGCTCGCCGCGCTGAGCGGGGACGAGCGCGCCCGCGGCGTGGTCGCCCAGTCCAGCGGCAACCACGCGCAGGCGGTGGCGTACGCCGCGGGGCTGCTCGGGATCAAGGCCGTGATCGTGATGCCGGACACCTCGCCGGCGGTCAAGGTCGAGGCCACCCGCTCGTTCGGTGCCGAGGTGCTGCTGGTGTCGCCGCAGGAGCGCGACACGGTGCCCGCCGAGCTGGCCGAGCGGCACGGCTACGTCTGGGTGCCGCCGTACGACGACCCGTTCATCATCGCGGGCCAGGGCACGGTCGGCCTGGAGATCGCCGAGGACGCCCCGGCGGAGCTGGACACCGTGCTCGTCCCGGTCAGCGGCGGCGGGCTGATCGGCGGCACGGCGGCGGCGCTCAAGCTGACCCGCCCCGGTGTGCGGGTGGTCGGTGTCGAGCCCGAACTGGCCGCCGACGCCCAGGCCAGCCTGCGGGCCGGCGAGCGGATCGCCTGGCCGGTCGCCGACACCTACCGGACGATCGCCGACGGCCTGCGCACCCCCTCGGTGGGCGCGCTGCCGTACGAGCACCTCACCGCCTACGTGGACGACATCGTCACCGTCACCGAGGACGAGATCCGGGCCACCGTGGCGCTGCTGGCCCGGCGCGGGCGGATCGTCGCCGAGCCGTCCGGCGCGGTCGCCCCGGCCGCCTACTTCCACCGGGCCGCCGAGCTCGGCGGGCAGGCCGTGGCCGCCGTGGTGAGCGGCGGCAACATCGAGCCCTCGCTGCTGGCGGAGCTGCTCGCCGGCTGACCCGCGCGGGGCGGCTGCCCGCGAACCGCCCCCGGTGGGGGCGTACGCTCGTTCCGGCAAGGATTCGAAGTCGGAGGAGGCGGGGCACCGCATGGACGCAGGGCTCAAGCGCGAGCTGGAGGCGAAGGTCTACGCGGGTGAGCGGCTGACCCGGGAGGACGGGATCGCGCTCTACGGGAGCGACGACCTGGCATGGCTGGGCGGCCTCGCCCACCACGTGCGGACGCGGAAGAACGGCGACGTCGTCCACTTCAACGTCAACCGTCACCTCAACATGACCAACGTGTGCAACGCGTCCTGCGCGTACTGCTCGTTCCAGCGCAAGCCGGGCGAGAAGGACGCCTACACGATGCGCATCGAGGAGGCCGTCCGCCTGGCCAAGGCCATGGAGGTGGACTCCCTCACCGAGCTGCACATCGTCAACGGCCTGCACCCGACCCTGCCGTGGCGCTACTACCCGCGCTCGCTGCGGGAGCTGAAGGCGGCGCTGCCGAACGTCTCGCTCAAGGCCTTCACCGCCACCGAGATCCACTGGTTCGAGCGGATCAGCGGCCTGCCCGCCGACGAGATCCTCGACGAGCTGATCGACGCGGGCCTGGAGTCGCTGACCGGCGGTGGCGCGGAGATCTTCGACTGGGAGGTCCGCCAGCACATCGTCGACCACGACACCCACTGGGAGGACTGGTCGCGGATCCACCGGCTCGCCCACAGCAAGGGCCTCAAGACGCCGGCCACCATGCTGTACGGCCACATCGAGGAGCCCCGCCACCGGGTGGACCACGTGCTGCGGCTGCGTGAGCTGCAGGACGAGACCGGCGGCTTCCAGGTCTTCATCCCGCTGCGCTACCAGCACGACTTCCACGACTCCAAGGACGGCGTGGTGCGCAACAAGCTGATGGCGCGCACCGAGATGGCCACCGGCGCCGAGGCGCTGAAGACCTTCGCGGTCTCCCGGCTGCTCTTCGACAACGTGCCGCACGTCAAGGTCTTCTGGGTGATGCACGGCGTCACCACCGCGCAGCTGGCGCTCAGCCACGGCGCGGACGACATGGACGGCTCGGTGGTCGAGTACAAGATCACCCATGACGCGGACAACTTCGGCACCCCGAACAAGCTGAGCCGCGAGGACCTGCTCGGCCTGATCCGGGACGCCGGCTTCCGCCCGGTGGAGCGCAACACCCGCTACGAGATCATCCGCGAGTACGACGGCCCTGACCTGGCCCGCCGGGAGACCCCGCAGGCGATGCGCCTCTGACCACGGGCCGCCGCCCGGGCCCCCGGGGCCCGGGCGGCGGCTTCTTCACGGGGCCCGCACAGGCCCCCGGGTTTCGCAACCCGGCCTCCGTTTGGCAGGATCGGCCACATGTCCGGTTACCGTCGCACCTCCCCGTACCCGTCGTACGAGCCGGTGTACGAGGCGGTGTACGAGGCGCCGCAGCAGTCGTACGGCGCCCAGCAGCAGCCGTACGGCGGCGATCAGGAGTACGACGCCCCGCTGTACCAGGTGCAGGACCAGGGGCACGGAAACCACGACGGCGACGACGGGTACAACGCGTACGACGCGTACGACCAGCCGTTCCGGACCTCGCCCGCCGAGCCGGAGGCCCGGCCGCAGCCGGAGCCGGCGCCGCTGCCCCGGCAGCGCGCGGCCGCCGCCCCGGCCGGCGGCCGCGCGGCCGCCCGCGGGCACCGGCGCAAGCCCAAGAAGAAGCGCACCGGCCGCGTCGCCGTCGCCGGCACCGCGCTGCTGCTGGCGGCCGCCGCCGGCTGGTACACCGTCGGCGAGGACTCCGCCCGCCCCGGCGTGACCACCGCCGACGGCCCCGGCCCCGAGGGCGTCGGGACCCCCGACCGGCCGGCCGCGCAGCCGGTGGCCGACCAGGCCTCGCCGACCGCCCCGGCCGCCCAGGCCGCCGACGCCCGGCAGAGCGAGGTCCCCGCCGCCGGCCGCAGCGAGGCCCGCGCCGACGGCTCGGTCGAGGCGATCCCGGGCCTCGGTGCCGCTTTCGTCGGCCGGATACCCGCCGAGACCACCCAGGTGGTGCTGGCCAGCGGCGAGGGCAGGGACACCAACCGGGCCACCGTCACGCTGTGGAGCCGCACCGCCGAGGGCCGCTGGCTGGCCGGTGAGAGCTGGCAGGGCCACAACGCGTTCAAGGGCTGGACCACCGATCACAACGAGGGCGACCTGCGCAGCCCGATCGGCGTCTTCTCGCTCACCGACGCCGGCGGACGCAAGGCCGATCCGGGCAGCAGGCTCCCCTACGACAAGGACGCCAACTTCGTGGTCTCCGGGACGGGCTTCGCCGGCGAGCAGCTGGCCGGCTCCTTCGACTACGTCGTCGCGATCAACTACAACCGGGTGCCCGGCAACTCCCCGCTCGACCCGCGCCGCCCGAACGGCTCGACCAAGGGCGGCGGGATCTGGATCCACGTCGACCACGGCGGTCCGACGCACGGCTGCGTCTCCATCCCGGAGGACAAGATGGCGCAGCTGATCCGGACCCTGGACCCGGCCGCCCACCCGGTGATCGTGATGGGCGACGCCCCTTCGCTGGCCGCCTGACCGGCCGATCGGGCACGATCACCTCCCCGCGGTCCGATTCCGCGCGGGGCCGGAACCCGTCTGCCGCAACGGTCCTTGTCGGCCTCCTACAGCTTCACGGCGCGGATCCTGTAGCCGGGCGCGAGCGGCTGACCAGCGGGTAACCGGGTTGAGTGGCAGTATGAGCGGTTCGCGCATCGTGGCACTCGGCCACTACCAGCCCCCCAAGGTCCTCACCAACGACGACCTGGCGAAGCTGGTCGACACCGACGACGAGTGGATCCGCAGCCGGGTGGGCATCCGGACGCGGCACATCGCGGAGGGCGAGACCGTCGTCGACCTCGCCGCAGAGGCGGCGCAGAAGGCGCTGGCCAACAGCGGCCGGACGGCGTCCGACGTCGACCTGGTCGTGGTCGCCACCTGCACCGCCGTGGAGCGCAGCCCCAATACGGCGGCGGCCGTCGCCGCCCGGCTCGGGGTGCGCTCGCCGGCCGCCTACGACATCAACACGGTCTGTTCGGGCTTCTCCTACGCGCTGGCCACCGCCGACCACGCGATCCGCGCCGGAGCGGCCCGTACGGCCCTGGTGATCGGCGCGGAGCGGATGTCGGACACCCTCGACTGGACGGACCGCTCCACCTGCGTGATCTTCGGCGACGGCGCCGGCGCGGCGCTGGTCGAGGCCCAGGAGGACGGCGCCGAGCCGGGGATCGGGCCGGTGGTCTGGGGCTCGGAGCCGGAGCGCGGCGACGCCGTGGTGATCACCGGCTGGGACCCGGTGATCAGCCAGCAGGGCCAGTCGGTCTTCCGCTGGGCGACCACCCAGATCGCCCCGCTGGCCCGGCAGGCCTGCGAGCGGGCCGGGATCGACCCGTCCGAGCTGAAGGGCTTCGTGCCGCACCAGGCCAATCTGCGGATCATCGACGCGATCGCGTCCCGGCTCGGGGTCACCGACGCGGTGGTGGCCCGGGACGTGGTGGACTCCGGCAACACCTCGGCGGCCTCCGTCCCGCTGGCCTTCTCCAAGCTGGTCGAGCGCGGCGAGCTGGCGCCCGGCGACCCGGTGCTGCTGTTCGGCTTCGGCGGCGGCCTCGCCTACGCCGGCCAGGTCGTCCGCTGCCCGTGAGCCCCGGCTGAGGCCGCTGTGGCCCCTTTCCGACAGACATGCCTGTGGGCGGTCACCCTCGAAGGGTGACCGCCCACAGGCATGTCGTGGCGCGCAGCGGACCGCCGGCGGACCTCCCCCGAGGACACGGCCGCCGTCCGTCGTACCCCGGACAGGAGGCCGGGGCGCGCGCGAAGCGGAAGATGGGTCGTAGCGGAACGGTCTACTTGGGCGCCTTCTTGCCGGTGACGCCCAGGTACACCAGGGGAGCGAGGTTGGGCTTGAGGTCCTTGACCTTGACGCCCCAGGAGGTGAAGGCCTTCTGGTGCTCGGCCGCCGAGGCGAGCAGCGAGACCAGCGATCCGGCGACCGCGGCCGGGTCCAGCGATTTGTCGGCCTGGCCCTTCGCCTGGAGTTCCTTGACGGCCTCCGTGAGCGGCTTGGCGACGGCGTTGAGGACGGTCATGCGGATCTTGAAGAACCGCTTGTCCCCTTCGGCGGCACCGAGCGTGACCACACGGAGAATGGCGTCGTTCTTGCGCCAGAAGGCGAGGAATCCGTCGACCAGTTCTTCCGAAGTGGCCGTGCCGGACTTCCCTGCCCAGGACTTTCCGGCCACCAGCTCTTTGAGCGTGTCGGCGTCCTTGGCCATTTCCTCGGCGATTTCGAGGACGGCGCCCTCGACATCCGGGAAGTACTGGTAGAAGGTCGCGGGGGAGGTACCCGCCATACGGGCGACGTCGATGACCTTGACGTCCCGATAGGGCGACGTGCTGAGCATCTCGCGGAGGCAGTCGAGCAGCTTCTGCCGCGTCTCCTGTCCGCGTCGCCCGGCGACGCGACCGTCGACGGTGCGAACTTGTCCTGTCATGCCGTCAGCTTACCGTGGCCCGATCTTGGCGCGATTCGGTGATGTGACAATTACTCCGCACGGGGGTTGGTATAGCCGTCCGGAGCCCTTCGGAGGGATATTTCCGGGCCTCCGCGGCCCTCCTTGACGCCCCCCCGTATACCCGCGACGCCACAGGGTGACGACCCCTTCGCTGAGGGGTTATCGAGTAACGGAGCGTGACGACCCAATCGGTGGTGTGAGCTGCCCCTCGCTGCACTCCCGGGCGTGTCGGGTGCAAGCCGGTGCCGGAGCGGACGTCAGAATCCGGCCGTTCCGGAGCCGCTGACCGGCCGGTGGAGCCGGGAAGGGGCCGGACGGCGCTGTGGGCGGGGGAGGTTGGAGATGGGCCGGGCGGCATTGGAGAATCGGGTCCGGCACCACGCGGTGGGTGCTCGGCACCACGCGGGCGGTGCTCAAGACGGGGAGGTGGCAGCGGGTGGACCAGCTGACGGCGCACGATCCGAGGCGGATCGGGCCCTTCGAGGTGCTGGGGCGGCTCGGGGCGGGCGGCATGGGCCTGGTCTACCTGGCGCGATCGCCCGCCGGACGGCGGGTGGCGATCAAGACCGTCCGGGGGGAGCTGGCCGAGGACGAGCTGTTCCGGGTCCGCTTCGCGCGCGAGATCGCGGCAGCCAAGACGGTCGGCGGCTTCTACACCGCGGCCGTGGTCGACGCGGACCCGGACGCCCGGGTGCCCTGGCTGGCCACCGCGTACGTGCCGGCGCCGTCCCTGGAGGACCTGGTCACCGAGTGCGGGCCGCTGCCGGTCGGGGCGGTGCGCTGGCTGGTGGCCGGCATCGCCGAGGCCCTGCAGTCGATCCACGCCGCCGGGCTGGTCCACCGCGACCTCAAGCCGTCCAACGTGCTGGTCGTCGAGGACGGCCCCCGGGTGATCGACTTCGGCATCGCCGCCGGCGTCTCCAGCACCCGGCTCACCATGACCAACGTCGCGGTCGGCACCCCGGCGTACATGTCGCCGGAGCAGGCCCGGGACAGCCGGGGCGTCACCGGCGCCAGCGACGTCTTCTCGCTCGGCTCGCTGCTGGTGTTCTGCGCCACCGGCCACCCGCCGTACCGGGGCGCCAACCCGGTGGAGACCGTCTTCCAGCTGCTGCGCGAGCAGCCCGACCTCTCCGGCCTGCCGCCGGAGCTGGTCGACCTGGTGCGCGCCTGCATGCGGCCGGCGTCCGAGCACCGGCCGACCCCGGAGCAGATCCAGGTCGAACTGGCCCCGCACCTGTTCTCCCGGGACGACGCCTCCGGCGAGGCCGGGGACTGGCTGCCGCCCGACGCGCTCGCCCTGATCGAGCGCAAGCGGGGCCGCCGCCAGCCGCCGCCCCTCCCGCCGCAGCCCGCGCCCCAGCCCGCCCCGCAGCCGGTCCCGGCGCCGCACCCGGGCCAGGACGACCCGCGCACCCGGGCGGTCGCCGGACACCCCCCGCCGCCCGCCGGGCCGGTGCACCACGCCCCGCCCGGGCCGGACACCGAGGCCGCCACCGAGAAGCTGGCCGCCCCCAGCCGGCACCGCCGGCCGGTCGCCGACGAGGGCGAGGAGGTGCGGCTGCCCGGCGCCTCGGTCCGGATAGGGCCGGGGCCGCGCGCCGAGCAGGCCGGCCCGGGCGCGCCGCCCGCCGAGACCGACTGGGTCCGGCGGATCACCCCGCCCCCGGCCCGCGCCGCCCGCTGGCGCCCCTGGCGGTTCCGGATGTCCAACGAGGTCTGGGGCACCCCGGTGGTCGCCGACGGCACCCTGTTCGTCTCCAGCTTCGAGGTGCACGCCCTGGACATCGCGTCCGGGCAGCGCCGCTACAAGACCCGGGACGTCGCCTGGGCGCTCGCGGTGGACGCCGGCCGGGTGCACGCGGCCGACGGCCCGCACCTGTACACGGTCGACGTCGCCGACGGCACCGAGCACTGGCGGCACTCGCTGGACGGCTGGGTGTACTCGCTGGACGCCGCCGAGGGCGTGCTCTGCTGCGGCGTGCGGGGCGGCGGCATCCAGCTGCGCGCGGCGGCCACCGGCGCCGAGCTGTGGCGCGCCGACGACGCCCAGCAGGACTTCGAGAACCCGCAGTCCGGCCCCGCCCTGGTGGGCGGCGCCGCGTACTACTACGGCGGCGGGCGGCTGCGCTGCGTGGACCCGCGCGGCGCAGGCCTGCGCTGGTCGGTCCCGGTCGGCGAGGACGTGCCCTCCCGCCCGGTCGAGCGCTCCGGCGTGCTGTACGTGACGGCCGGCACCCGGGTGTACGCGCTGGACGCGGCGAGCGGCGCCGAGCGCTGGCGGTTCGAGGCCCCGGTGGTGCTGTTCACCCCGCCGGCGCTGGACGCCGACGCCGTCTACGTCGCGGACTACCTCGGCACCGTGTACGCGCTGGACGCGGCCACCGGCCGGGACCGCTGGCGCGCGGTGACCGGCACCCGGCAGGGCGCCGAGCCGGTGGTGGTCGGGGACGGCATGGTGCTGGTCGGCAGCGGCGAGACGCTCTACGCCTTCGAGGCGGGCAGCGGCCGGGAGCGCTGGCGGTACACCGCGCGCGGCGAGATCGTCGGCTCCCCGGCGGTCGCCGACGGGCTGGTCCACCTCGGCAGCCGGGACCACTCGCTGCACACCGTGGACCTCGCCAGCGGCCAGCTGCGCTGGGAGCTCGGCACCAAGGGCGAGCTGACCGGCTCGCCGGTGGCGGTCGGCGGGAAGGTCTTCGTCGGCAGCAAGGACCGCTGCGTCTACGCGCTGGACGCCTTCTACGGCACCGCGGTGCCCTCGCACTGACCCGGGGCGGGGACGGCGGGGGCCCGTGGCCCCCGCCGCGGTCGCGCTACTTCCGGGCCTCCGGGTGGCGGCTGCACCAGCCCTCCCAGGCCGAGGCCACCATGGACTCGACGTCGTGCCCGGCGGTCCAGTCCAGCTCGCGGTGGATCAGCTCGGCCGAGGCGACCACCCGGGCCGGGTCGCCGGGTCGGCGCGGGGTGACCTCGGGGGTGGTGTCGTAGCCGGTGACCTTGCCGATCACGTCGAGCATCTCCCGGACGCTGACGCCCTCGCCGCGCCCGATGTTGAGGACCAGCGAGGTCTCCCCGGCCGGGTCGGCCGCCAGCCGCCGCGCGGCGGCCACGTGGGCCGAGGCGATGTCCGAGACGTGGATGAAGTCGCGGACGCAGGTGCCGTCCGGCGTGGGGTAGTCGGCGCCGAAGACCCGGGGGGCCTGACCGGCGGTGAGCCGCTCGAAGACCATCGGGATCAGGTTGAACACGCCCGCGTCGGAGAGTTCCGGCGAGGCGGCGCCGGCCACGTTGAAGTAGCGCAGCGCGACGGTGGACATCCCGTGGGCCTTGCCGGCCGCGGCCACCAGCCACTCGCCGGCCAGCTTGGTCTCGCCGTAGGGGCTCATCGGGGCGCACGGGGTCGACTCGGTCACCAGGTCGACGTCGGGCATGCCGTAGACGGCGGCGGAGGAGGAGAAGAGGAAGCGCTTGACGCCGCCCTCGGCCGCGGCCTCCAGGACGGTCTGGAGGCCGATCATGTTCTCCCGGTAGTACAGGAAGGGCTGCTCGACCGATTCGCCGACCTGCTTCTTGGCGGCGAAGTGCAGGATGCCCTCCACCCGGTGCTCGCGCACGGCCGCGTCCAGCGCGGCCCGGTCCAGGGTCGACCCCTCGACCAGGGCGACCCCCTCGGGCAGCCGGGTCCGGTCGCCGGTGCTCAGGTCGTCCAGAACGGCCACGCGCTCGCCCGCGTCGAGGAGCTGCTGAACGACGTGCCCGCCGATGTATCCGGCCCCGCCGGTGATCAACCAAGTCATGGGCGAATCCTAGGGTGCGGGGATCTCGCGGTGGTGTCGTGGGCGCGTCGGAGGCGGGGAACCGGACATTTCGGTGAAATGCTGACAAAGATCTCTGCGTCGCGTTCGAGCGGCCCGCCGTGGCCGCGCGCTGAGGAATCCGGAGGCCGTCACGGTGAACCGCAAGAAGGAGCCCACCCGTCCGATCCCGGCCGGACCGCGCCCGTCCGGGCCCGGGACCTCCGTGCGGCGGCTGCTCGCGCCGGGGGCCGCCGCCGTGCTGACCGCGCTCGCGCTGGCCGGGTGCAGCAGCGGCGCCTCCTCGGACACGTCGTCCGCGCGGGCGGACGGCTCGCCGACCGCCTCCGGTAGCGCCACCGCCCAGCCGGGCGGGGCCAACCAGCTCCAGTCCGACTACCAGCGGGTGATCAAGGACGTGCTGCCCTCGGTGGTGCAGATCACCACCGCGAGCGGCCTGGGCTCCGGGATCGTCTACGACGACAAGGGCGACATCGTCACCAACGCCCACGTGGTCGGCACCGCCACCACCTTCACCGTCACCCTGGCCGGCAGCACCAAGCCGCTGGACGCCGCCCTGGTCGCCAGCTACCCGGACTCCGACCTCGCGGTGATCAAGCTGGGCAGCCCGCCGGACGGCCTCAAGCCCGCGAAGTTCGGGGACTCCACCAAGGTCGACCTGGGCCAGATCACCCTCGCCATGGGCAGCCCGCTCGGGCTCTCCAGCAGCGTCACCCAGGGCATCGTCTCGGCCACCGGCCGGACCGTCACCGAGCCGAGCACCCAGGGCTCGCCGGGCGCCGTCATCGGCAACATGGTGCAGACCTCGGCCGCGATCAACCCCGGCAACAGCGGCGGCGCGCTGGTCAACCTGGACGGCCAGGTGATCGGCATCAACACGCTGGCCGCCACCGAGCCGCAGTCCGACGGCGCCGCCGCGCCGGGCATCGGCTTCGCCATCCCGGCGTCCACCGTGACCAGCATCGCCGACCAGCTGATCAAGGACGGCAAGGTCACCAACTCCGGCCGGGCCGCCCTCGGCATCACCGCCCGGACCTACTTCGACCAGAACTTCCGCCCGTCCGGCGCCGTGGTGGTCGCGGTCGCGCCGGGCGGCCCGGCCGACCAGGCGGGCCTGCAGGTCGGCGACGTGATCACGAAGATCGGCGACACCCCGGTCGACTCGCTGAACTCGCTCACCACCGCGCTGGCCTCGCTCGCGCCGGGCAGCAAGGTGACCGTCACCTACAACCGGGACGGTCAGAGCAGGACCGCCGACGTCACCCTCGGCACCCTGCAGACGCCGTAGGGCGTCTTCGGGGAGTTCCCCACCAGCCCCCGGACGGCGGGCGGCCCGCACAACCGCGCAAGGGTTCCGCGGGGCCGTCCGCCGTCCGGGTCACAGCGGGGCGAGGGGGTGCGCCCGGCGTCAGCGGCGGGCGGTGCGGGTGCGCCAGGGGAGCTCGACGGTCACCGTGGTCGGACCGCCGTCCGGGCTCTCCACCAGGAACACCCCGTCCACCGCGCGGATCCGCTCGGCCAGTCCGGCCAGGCCGCTGCCCGGGTAGGGGGCCGCGCCGCCCTTGCCGTCGTCCTGGACCAGCAGCATCAGCTGGTCGTCGGCCCGCCAGACGTCCACCGTGGCGGAGCGGGCGCCGGCGTGCTTGGAGATGTTGGTCAGCAGCTCGCTGACCGTGAAGTAGGCGATGCCCTCGACCGCCGAGTCGGGTCGGTCGGTGGCGCCGTCCGGGGCCTTCAGGTCGACGTGCACCTTGACCCCCTCCGGGACGGTGCAGCGCGCGGCCACCGAGGACAGCGCCGCGTCCAGGCCGCGGTCGGTGAGCACCGCCGGGTGGATGCCCCGGGCCAGGTCGCGCAGCTCCTGCAGGGCCAGCTTCACCTCGCCGTGGGCGTTGTCGACCATCTTGGCGGCGGCCGCCACGTCCTGCGGCGTCTCGGTCTCCCGCAGCCGCTCCTTGGCCATGCCGAGGTCCATCGCCAGCGCCACCAGCCGGGCCTGGGCGCCGTCGTGCAGGTCGCGCTCGATCCGGCGCAGGTCGGCGGCGGCGGTGTCGACCACGGTGCCCCGGTCGTCCTCCAGCTCGCGCACCCGCTCGGACAGGACGCCCGGGTGCAGCAGGGTCTCCACCAGCATCCGGTCCACCGCCGACTGGGCGCGGATCGCCCACGGCAGGGCCGGCCAGCCGACCAGCACGAAGACCAGGGTCAGCGCGAAGCCGAGGACGCCCCAGGGCAGCATCAGCACGTTGTAGAGGGCCGAGCGCCAGGAGAGCGCGTCGGTCAGGTGGGCGATCGCGAAGCCGGTGACGCCCGGCCGGCGGCGCGGCACCGGCTCCGGCTCGTGCACCTCGGAGCCGTACAGGGCCCGGGCCCGGCGGCGGGCGAAGCCGCTCATCGACCGGCAGCCGGCCAGTCCGGCGGCCAGCAGCGGCAGGCCGATGACGGTGACCGACAGGGCGAGGCCGACGGACAGCGTCACGACCGTGAAGACGAAGCCGGCGATCCCGAGCGGCAGGTTCAGCAACAGCCGCCCGACCTGGCGCCACATCCGCGCACCGTACAGCGGGGCGTGTCCGGCGGGCGCCGGCGGCTCCTGGCCGACGCCCCCGGCCGTGCCGTCCATTCGCTTCATCTCCGTCTACCGTCCTTTTCCGGTCGAGCTGTGCCTCTAGCTTGGCCGGTGGGGGGTAGGTGAGGCCATGGGGGTGATACGTCTCCCGGGGCGGGGGTTATCCCCACCCCGGGCGGGGCGCCGGCCGTCCACCGGTTGTCCATCGGGTGTCTTGCGGATCGGGCAGGATGCGGGGCACCGGTGCCGTGCACTTAGACTCACGCACTGGCGATGGTATTGAGCGTGTAAAGGAACGTCGTAGAACCTCCCCGAGGGCGGGTTCCGCGGCCGATGTGGAGGCGAGGCATGGTGGGGCAGCGGGCGGCTTCGGTCGCGGCCGACCCGGCGGCCGGCAGCGGCTACTTCGACGCGTACGCCGCGATGGGCCTGCTCGCCGTCGTCGGCGTGCTCTTCGTGACGGTGGCGTTCACGGCGAACCGCCTGCTGCGGCCGGTGGTGTACTCGCCCGAGAAACTCCTCGCCTACGAGTGCGGCGTGGACCCGGTGGGGGAGGACTGGGCGCACACCCAGGTCCGCTACTACGTCTACGCCTTCCTGTACGTGATCTTCGCGGTCGACGCGATCTACCTGTTCCCGTGGGCGACCGTCTTCGCCTCCGCCGGGTACGGCGCCGGGACGCTGGTCGAGATGTTCGTCTTCATCGGCTTCCTCGCGGTCGGACTGCTCTACGCCTGGAAGAAGGGCGTTCTGGAATGGACGTGACGCACACCCACTCGCACGGGCACGACGCCTCCGGCGGCCCCGTTCCGCTGGGCGTGCCGGACCCGTCGCGCCCCGGTGCCGCCGTCGAGCGGCGCGGCATCGGCCCGCTGGCCCGGCTCGCGCCGGACCCGGTGAAGGTCGTCCTCAACTGGGGGCGGCGCTACAGCCTCTGGTGCTTCAACTTCGGCCTGGCCTGCTGCGCGATCGAGTTCATCGCGGCCTCGATGGCCAAGCACGACTTCATCCGGATGGGCGTCATCCCCTTCGCACCGGGCCCCCGGCAGGCCGATCTGATGATCGTCTCGGGGACGGTGACCGACAAGATGGCGCCCGCCGTCAAGCGCCTCTACGAGCAGATGCCCGAGCCGAAGTACGTCATCTCCTTCGGGGCCTGCTCCAACTCCGGCGGGCCCTACTGGGACTCCTACTCGGTGACCAAGGGCGTCGACCAGATCATCCCGGTGGACGTCTACGTGCCCGGCTGCCCGCCCCGTCCGGAGGCGCTGCTCCAGGGCATCCTCAAGCTCCAGGAGAAGATCGCCGCCGAGTCGCTGCCCGGCCGCTACACCGCGCCCGCGGCGGCGCTGCGGCGTCCGCCGGTGGCCGGTCCGGATGCCGCCGCCGGCTCCACCGGTGCGGCCGGTGCGGCCGGTTCCGGTTCCGTCGAGGGAGGGGTCTCGTGACCACGGCCGAGCAGTACGCGGCGTCGGTCGGGGAGTGGGCGACCGGCGCCGAGGCGTACGGGCTGATCACCGTCGACGTGCCGGCGGAACACTGGATCGAGGCGCTCACCGCCGCCCGGGACACCCTGGGCCTCGGCTTCTTCGACTGGCTCAGCGCCGTCGACGAGCTCGCCGAGGGCTTCTCGGTGGTCGCCCATCTCGCCGCCGTCGACGCCCCGGGCGTGCGCCACCTGGCGCTGCGCACCCGGGTGCCGCGCGAGGCGGCCGCGCTGCCGACCGCCGTCCCGGTGTACGCCGGGGCCGCCTGGCACGAGCGCGAGACGCACGAGATGTTCGGCATCGACTTCGCCGGGCACCCCCACCTGATCACCCTGCTGCTGCCGGACGGCTTCGAGGGACACCCGCTGCGCAAGGAGTTCGTGCTCGCGGCCCGGGTCGCCAAGGCCTGGCCGGGCGCCAAGGAGCCGGGCGAGTCCGACCACGGCGACGGGCCGGCGCGGCGCAAGATGCAGCCGGCCGGTGTGCCGGACCCGAACGAGTGGGGGCCGCTCAAGGGCACCCTGCCGCCGGTCGCCGAGCGGCCGGCGCGCGGTGCCCGGGCGGCCGGCGCCGCCGGTGCGGCCCGGACGCCGCGCGGCGCGGCCGCGGGTGCGGCCGGTGCCGAGGGCGCCGCCGCGGTGCGGGCGGACCGGCCGAGGCGGACGCGCTCGGTCTCCGAGGGGTCGGCGAGCCAGGCGCCCGGCGAGGCCGCCCCGGCGCCCGCCCGGACGCGGTCCTCCGACGCGCCGTGGCACAACCCGGTGCCGGCGCACGACGAGCCCGAGCGGCCCGCCGCCGAGCCGTCGGCCGGGGAGCCGGTGGCCGGGGAGCCGGTGGCCGGGAAGCCGGCGGCCGAGGAGCCGGTGGCGGAGAAGCCCGCCGCGGAGGAACCCGCCGCCGCGGAGCGCGGGACGAGCGAGACACCGCCGGCCGAGTCGGCCGGCCAGGACGGAGACGGCGCGTGAACCTGTTCGACACGGTGCTGCGCTGCGTCGCCACGCTGGTCGTCTTCCTCACCCTCCCCCTGGTCATCGGCCAGACCGAGCACAAGGTGATGGCGCACATGCAGGGCCGCCTCGGCCCGATGTACGCCGGTGGCTTCCACGGCTGGGCGCAGCTGATCGCGGACGGCGTGAAGTTCGCCCAGAAGGAGGACATCGTCCCGGCCGGCGCCGACCGGCGGATCTTCCAGCTGGCGCCCGCCGTCTCGCTGCTGCCGTACCTGCTGGTGCTGCTGGCGATCCCGGTCGGGCCGGGCGGCTTCGTCGGGCAGGCGGTGGACGCCGGCCTGTTCTTCGTGCTGGCCGTCATGGGCGTCGGCGTGATCGGCAAGCTGATGGCCGGCTGGGCCTCGGCCAACAAGTTCTCACTGCTCGGCGGTCTGCGGACGGCCGCGCAGCTGATGTCCTACGAGCTGCCGATGGTGCTCGCCGCCGCCTCCGTGGCGATGGCCGCCGGGACGCTCTCGCTGCCCGGGATCATGGACGCCTGGGAGTGGTACTGGATCCCGTGGCAGCTGATCGGCGGCTTCGTGTTCTTCACGGCCGGCCTGGCCGAGCTGCAGCGCCCGCCGTTCGACATGCCGGTCGCCGACTCCGAGATCATCTTCGGCGCGTACACCGAGTACACCGGTCTGCGCTTCGCGCTGTTCCTGCTCTCCGAGTACGCGGGCATCCTGGTGGTCTCCGCGCTGACCGCCGTGCTCTTCCTCGGCGGCTGGCACGGCCCGCTGCCGGACCAGCTCGGCTGGCTGTGGACCCTGCTGAAGACCTTCGCGCTGGCCTTCGTGGTGATCTGGCTGCGGGTCACCTACCCCCGGCTGCGCGAGGACCAGCTGATGCGCTTCGCGTGGACCGCGCTGATCCCGCTCGCCCTCGTCCAGCTGGCCCTCACCGGCATCATCAAGGTGGCGATCTCATGAGTTTCCCCGGTGCGGGCCTGGCCAAGGGCCTGGCCGTCACCCTGCGGACGATGACGAAGAAGAGCATCACCGCGCAGTACCCCGACGCGCAGCCGGCCCTCCCGCCGCGCTCGCGCGGGGTGATCGCGCTGCTGGAGGAGAACTGCACGGTCTGCATGCTCTGCGCCCGTGAGTGCCCGGACTGGTGCATCTACATCGACTCCCACAAGGAGACGCTGCCGGCCGCCGACCCGAACGCGCGCGCCCGCACCCGCAACGTGCTGGACCGCTTCGCCATCGACTTCTCGCTCTGCATGTACTGCGGGATCTGCATCGAGGTGTGCCCGTTCGACGCGCTGTTCTGGTCGCCCGAGTTCGAGTACGCGGAGACCGACATCCTGGAGCTGACCCACGAGCGGGACCGGCTGCGGGAGTGGATGTGGACGGTGCCGGTGCCGCCGGCGCTGGACCCGGCGGCCGAGGAGCCCAAGGAGATCGCGACCGCGCGCAAGTCCGCCGACAAGCTGGCGGCCGCCGCGGCCAAGGCGGCGGAAGCGGCCGAGCCGGCGCAGGACGGTGGTGACGCGTGAAGGGCGCCCTCACCCTGCTCGCCGCGACCGGGTCGCTGGACCCGGCCGCTCGCTCGTTCCTCTCCCCGACCGGGGTGGAGATCGTCTTCCTGCTGGTCGGCGTCGCCGTGCTCGGCTCGGCCCTGGTCGCCGTCACCACCAAGCAGCTGGTGCACGCCGCGCTCTGGCTGGTCGTCGCGCTCGGCGGCCTCGCGGTGGAGTTCCTGCTGCTCACCGCCGAGTTCATCGCCTGGGTGCAGGTGCTGATCTACCTCGGCTCGGTGGTCGTCCTGGTGCTGTTCGGCCTGATGCTCACCAAGGCGCCGATCGGGCGCTCACCGGACGCCGACTCCGGGAACCGCTGGCTCGCCCTGGTCGTCGCGCTGGCCTCGGCCGGCACGCTGGTGACGCTGGTCGTGGACGCCTTCCGGACGTCCTGGATCGACCTCGGCGCGGGCGGCGGCTCGGCGGCGGTGACCGGCGCGAGCCTGTTCCGGACCTGGGTGCTGCCCTTCGAGGCGCTCTCGGTGCTGCTGCTGGCCGCGCTGGTCGGCGCGATCGTGCTGTCGCGCGGCAACCGGAGCCGGGTGCCGGCGCCTCGGGCCGGGCGGATCCGGGCCGGCCGGCCGGTCGGCTCCAACCGCACGGTCGCCGAGGCCGAGGAGCGGGCCGGGAGCCGGCCCGCGGACCGGGCCGCGACCGGGGACGGGCCCGCGCCTGCTCCGACCACCCCCGAGCAGGAGGGCTGATGCACCTCGCCTACCCCGTCGTCCTCGCCGCGCTGCTGTTCAGCGTCGGCGTCTACGGCGTGCTCGCCCGGCGCAACGTCATCCTGGTGCTGATGTCCGTCGAGCTGATGCTCAACGCCGTCAACCTCAACCTCGTCGCCTTCGACGCCTGGCTGCGCGACGCGCTGCACGCCGGGCAGGCGCTGACCCTGTTCACCATCACCGTCGCCGCCGCCGAGATCGGCCTCGGGCTCGCCATCGTCCTGCTGCTGTTCCAGGCCCGGGGCACCGCGGACGTCGACCGGGTCACCGCGCTCGGCGACCCGGCCGAGTCCACCGCCGACGCCGAGCAGGCGCCGGCCGGAGCCGAGGCGCTGAAGGGCCGGGCCACCGCATGAACCTCGCCCTGCCCGCTCTCGTCCCCGCGCTGCCCGCGCTCGGCGCGGCGGCGACCCTCGCCACCGGCAAGCGCGTGCCCGGCCTCGCCAAGCCGCTGGCGATCGTGCCGGTCGCCGTCTCGGCGGTGCTCGCGCTGGTCGTCGCGCTCCAGCTCGGCAGCGGCCAGGCGCTGGACGCCGCCACCCGGCTCACCCCGACCGGCGGCCCGGACATCGCGCTCGCGATCCACCTGGACGGCTTCAGCTCGCTGATCTCGGTGCTGGTCGGCCTGGTCGCCACCTGCGTGCAGGTCTACTCGACCGCCTACCTCAAGGACGACCCGCGCTACCCCTCGTACGCGGCGCTGGTCTCGCTGTTCACGGCGGCGATGTTCCTGGTCGTCTACTCCGGGGACCTCGTCGTGCTGCTGGTCGGCTGGGAGGTCATGGGCATCTGCTCGTACTTCCTGATCGGCCACCACTGGGAGACCGAGGACGCCCGCTCCGCCTCGCTCAAGGCCTTCCTGGTCACCAAGCTCGGCGACGTGCCGTTCCTGTTCGGCGTCTTCCTGCTCGGCGCCGACGCCGGGAGCTTCCGGATCGAGGACGTGCTGCGGGCCGCCACCGAGGGGCGGCTCGGCCACCCGACGCTGGTCGCGCTGCTGCTGCTGGCCGGGGTGGCCGGCAAGAGCGCGCAGTTCCCGCTGCACACCTGGCTCCCGGACGCGATGGCCGGCCCGACGCCGGTCTCCGCGCTGATCCACGCCGCCACCATGGTCGCGGCCGGCATCTACCTGGTGGCCCGGCTGCTGCCGGTCTTCCTGCTCTCCGGCGCGGCGCTGGTCGTGCTGGCGGTGATGGCCGCCGTGACGATGATCGGCTCGGCCCTGTGCGCGCTCGCCCAGGACGACCTCAAGCGGGTGCTGGCCTACTCGACCGTCGGCCAGCTCGGCTACATGGCCGGCGCGCTGGCCAGCGGCGACCGCCAGGCGTCGGTCTTCCACCTGGTCAGCCACGGCGCCTTCAAGGCGCTGCTGTTCCTCGCCGCCGGTGTGGTGATCCACGCCGCGCACACCAACTCGATCTCCGCGATGTCCCGCATCCCCGGGCTGCGCAAGCGCGTCCCGGACGCCTACTGGACGATGGGCATCGCGCTGGTCGCCCTGGTCGGCCTGCCGCCGTTCGCCGGCTTCTTCAGCAAGGAGGCGGTGCTGACCGCCGCCGAGCACGCCGCCAACGGCGAGGCGCTGACCAACGGCCTCGGCCCCGCCTCGGCGGTGCCGCAGGCGGCCGGCTGGATCGTGCTGATCTCGGCCGGGCTCACCGCGCTGCTCACCGCGGCCTACGCCGCCCGGCTGTTCCTGGTGGCCTTCCACAGCCCGGCGGGCGCGGCCGCGGCGGCGCCCGAGGTGCTGCCCGCCGCCGACCGGGCCACGGTCGCCGGCGACCACGAGGCCGGCGCCCCCTACTCGCCCGAGCCGGACGAGGCCGACCCGGCCGTCGCCGAGCCGCCCGCGATGCGCTGGCCGCTGTGGGTGCTGGCCGTGCCGACCATGGGCTTCGGCGTCACCGGCCTGCGCTCGGACTGGTTGCCCGCGCTGCTGGACGGCGGCTCGCTGCGGCCCTCCGCGGTCACCGCCGTGATCGGCACCGGCCTCGCCGTGGTCGGCGCGCTGCTGGCCTACGGGGCCTGGCGCTCCGCCACCGCGCGGGTGCCCGGGCAGGCCGGAGCCCCGGCCGCCGGGACGGTCGTCGCCGACCCCGGGCGCGCCCTGCTCGGCCCGCTGTTCGACCCGGCCCGGCACGGCTTCGGCGTCGACCGGCTCTACGGCGCGCTGTTCGTCCGCCCGGTCGAGGCCGCCGCCCGCCTGGTCCGCTTCCTCGACCGCGAGGTCGTGGAGACGTACGTGCGCGGCGCCGGTGCCGGGGCGGGCCTGCTCGGCCGCGCCGTCCGGCTCGCCCAGACCGGCAACGCGCAGACCTACCTCAGCGCGCTGCTCGCCGGCGTCGTCCTGCTGGTCGTCCTGGTGGCGGTGTAACCGATGCCGTGCCTCCCTTCCCCGTCCGCCGTCGTCGCTAGGAGCCCCCGATGAACGCGGTCCTCATCGCCCTCCTGGTGCTGCCGCTGCTCGGCGCCGCGCTCACCCTGGCCCCGGTGTTCGGCGCGGACCCGGCCGCCGCCGACCGGCGAGCGCTGCGCTTCAGCACCGTGGTGACCGGCGCCGTCCTGGTGCTCACCCTCGTCCTGGCCGCCGGCTTCGACCACGACGAGCCCGCCCGGATGCAGGCCACCACCGACGTGTCCTGGATCCCGGCCATCGGCGTGCGCCTCCACCTCGGTGTGGACGGCGTCTCGCTGCCGCTGATCGTCCTGACCTCGCTGCTCACCTTCCTCTGCGCGCTCTACTCGGAGCGACGGCTGCCGTCCGGTGAGGCCCGGGGCGGAGCCCCCGACGCCGACCGTCCCTCGGCCCGGGCCTTCGCCGGGCTGTTCCTCCTCCTCGAAGTCGGCATGCTCGCCACCTTCGCGGTGCTGGACCTCCTGCTCTTCTTCCTGGCCTTCGAGATCGTGCTGATCCCGATGTACTTCCTGATCGCCCGCTGGGGCAGCGGGGCGAAGGTGCCGGCCGCCAACCGCTTCATCCTCTACACGCTGCTCGGCTCGGCCGTGATGCTGCTCGGCTTCCTGCTGGTCGGCGGCAAGGCGGGCACCTTCGACATGCAGGCCCTCGCCGCCGCCCACGGCTCCGGCCTGAGCCACTCCACCCAGGTGATCGCCGCGCTGGCGATCATGGTCGGGCTCGCGGTGAAGGCTCCCGCCTGGCCGCTGCACAGCTGGCTCCCGGACGCGCACACCGCGGCGCCGACCGTCGGCTCCGTGCTGCTCGCCGGCGTGCTGCTGAAGATGGGCACCTACGGCCTGGTCCGCGTCCTCCTCCCGGTCGTCCCCGACGGCACCACGACGCTCGCCCCCTACCTGGGAGCGTTCGCCGCCGTCGGCATCGTCTACGGCTCACTGGCCTGCCTCGCGCTCGCGCGGCGCGGCGCCAAGGGCGACCTCAAGCGCCTGATCGCCTACTCCTCCGTCGGCCACATGGGCTTCGTCCTGCTGGGCATCGCCTCCCTCACCCCGGTGGGCGTCAACGGCGCGCTGTTCGCGAACATCGCGCACGGTCTGATCACCGGCCTGCTGTTCTTCGTGGTCGGGGCGCTCAAGGACCGCTACGGGACGGCGGACCTCGACACCCTCTCCGGCGCCACCGGCGCCGCCCTCTACGGGCGGGCACCACGGCTCGGCGCGCTGCTCGCCTTCGCCGCCGTCGCCAGCCTCGGCCTGCCCGGACTGGCCGGCTTCTGGGGCGAGCTGCTCGCGATGTTCGGCGCGTTCGACCCGGCCGACGGCCTCTCGCGCCCCGCGTTCGTCACCTACATGGTCCTGGCCGGCCTCGGCACCCTCCTCACCGCCGCCTATCTGCTGATCGTGGTCAAGCGCGTCTGCATGGGCGACCCGAAGCAGCCCGCCCCGGTGGCCGAGCTCGCCGACCTGCGCCCGTACGAGGCCGTCAGCTGGACGCCGCTGGCCGCCCTCACCCTGCTCGCCGGTCTCTGGCCCGCGCTGCTGCTCGGCCTCTCCGACCCCGCCGTCAAACACCTCCTCGGGGGTGGCTGATCATGCTCGGCACCGCACTCGGACCTCACTCCACGGGGCAGACCACTGTGACCTCCCTCGCCGTCCCCAACCCGGGCAGCCTGATCCAGTCCGTGGACTGGGTGGCGATCGCGCCCCCGCTGATCGCCGCGCTGGCCGCGCTCGCCGTGCTGGTCACCGACCTCTTCCTGCCCGCGCAGCACAAGCGGTGGCTCGGCCGGCTCACCGCCGCCGGACTCGCCCTCGCGCTCGTCTCGCTCCTCCCGCTCACCGGGGGATCACCCCGGGCCACCTTCTGTGCGCAGAACGTAACAGGAGCCACTGACAACGGTGGCTGCTCGTACGTCGCCGACCACTTCGCCCTGGTCTTCCAGCTGCTCGCGCTCGGCGGCGCGCTGATCGCCGCGCTGCTGTCCGCGCACACGGTGGACGAGGAGAAGCTGCCCGGCGGCGAGTACTGGTTCCTGCTGCTCTCCAGCGCCACCGGCGCCGCCCTGCTGCCCGCCTCCCGCGACCTCGCCACCCTGGTGATCGCCCTGGAGGTGGCCTCGCTGCCCGCCTTCGCCCTGGTCGCGCTGCGCCGGGACGGCCGGGGCGCCGAGGCCGCGCTGAAGTTCTTCCTCTCCTCCGTCACCGCGACCGCCGTGATGCTGCTCGGCATCGGCTTCGTCTACGCGGCGAGCGGCAGCCTGCACCTGGGCGCCGTCGCCACCGGCCTGGAACAGGCGCCCGCGCAGCTGAAGCCGCTGGCCGAGGCGGGCGCCGTGCTCACCCTGGTCGGCTTCGCCTTCAAGGTCGCCGCCGTCCCCTTCCACTTCTGGGTGCCGGACACCTACACCGGCGCCCCGCTGCCGGTGGCCGGCTACCTCTCGGTGGTCGGCAAGGCGGCCGGCCTGGCCGGCCTGGCGCTGGCCACCACGATCGCCTTCCGCCCGTACGCGCACACCTGGGGCCTGACGCTCGCGGTGCTGGCCGCCGTCACCATGACGGTCGGCAACGTGGGCGCGCTGCGCCAGCGCTTCGACACCCGGTACAGCGCGGTCCGGCTGCTCGCCTGGTCCTCGGTGGGCCAGGCCGGCTACCTGCTGGTGCCGCTGGCCGCGGCCGGCTACGCGCCCACCGCGACCGACCCGCTGGGCGCCACCGCCGCCTACGCGCTGATCTACGGCGTGGTCAACCTCGGGGCCTTCGGCGTGGTGGCGGCGGTCGGCCGCAGGGCCGGGACCAGCGTGGACGACTTCCGCGGCCTGTTCGCCCGCAACCGCTGGACGGCGCTGGCGCTGGCGTTCTTCCTGCTCTGCCTGGCCGGACTGCCGCCGGGCGTGATCGGCCTGTTCGGCAAGGTGGTGGTGTTCCAGGCCGCCGTCGACGCCGGGCTCGGCTGGCTGGCCGTGGTCATGGCCGTCAATGTGGTCGTCGCCCTGTACTACTACCTGCTCTGGACCGCCCGGCTGTTCGCCCCGGCCCAGGGCGAGGCCGCCGCCGGGGCCCCGGCCGCCGGTCACCGCCTGCCGGTGTCGCTGACCGCCACCCTGGGGCTCACCGCCTCGGCGGCGGTGGTGCTCTCGGTGGCCCCGCAGCTGGTCCTCCAGGTGGTCGGCGGCTCGCTGTTCTGACCCTCCCCGCGGTGTGTGCCGAGGTCGGAGCGGGTGGCCGCGGCCGGCCCGGCCGGGTGTCGCGCTGGTCACAAGGGAACAAGGCCGCCGTCCCCGCCCGTTGACCCGGCAGGAGGGACGAGGCAGAAAGGGCTTCCCCACGCACCATTGGAGGGCCAGCCGTGCACCGCCGGCACAACGGACTGAGGACCGCCGCCCTGCTCGGCGGCCTCTCGGCGCTGATCCTGGTGATCGGCGGCTTCTTCGGACGCACGGGCTTCGTGATCGCGCTGCTGGTCGCCCTCGGCACCAACGCCTACGCGTACTGGAACAGCGACAAGCTCGCCCTGCGCGCGATGCGCGCCCGCCCGGTGAGCGAGATCGAGGCCCCGCAGCTGTACCGGATCGTCCGGGAGCTCTCCACCGCGGCCCGCCAGCCGATGCCCCGGCTCTACATCTCGCCGACCCCGGCCCCCAACGCCTTCGCCACCGGCCGCAACCCGCGCAACGCGGCGGTCTGCTGCACCGACGGCATCCTGCAGCTGCTCGACGAGCGCGAGCTGCGCGGCGTCCTCGGCCACGAGCTGAGCCACGTCTACAACCGCGACATCCTGATCGCCTCGGTGGCCGGGGCGCTCGCCTCGGTGGTGATGTTCCTGGTCAACTTCGCCTGGCTGATCCCGTTCGGCCGCGGCGAGGACGACGACGGGCCGGGCCTGTTCGGGATGCTCGCGATCATGATCCTCGGCCCGGTCGCGGCCTCGCTGATCCAGCTGGCCGTCAGCCGCTCCCGCGAGTACCAGGCCGACGCCGACGGCGCCCGGATCACCGGCGACCCGCTCGCCCTGGCGAGCGCGCTGCGCAAGCTGGACGCCGGCACCCGGCAGCTGCCGCTGCCCCCGGAGCCGCAGATCCAGACCGCCAGCCACATGATGATCGCCAGCCCCTTCCGGACCGGCGAGGCCGGCGCGAAGCTCTTCTCCACCCACCCGCCGATGGCCGAGCGGATCGCCCGGCTGGAGCGGATGGCCGGGCACCGGGCCTAGGGTCCACGCCGGGCGGCCCGCCGTCAGCCGGTGACCTCCTCGAAGGCCAGCCGCAGCCGGTGGACGCCCTCCACCACCTGGGCGGAGCTCTCGGCGGCCGCGTAGCTCATCCGCAGGTGCGGGGCCGGCGGCTCGGCCGCGTGGTACGGGCGGCCGGGCGTCACCTGGACGCCGGCCCGCAGCGCGGCGGCGGTCAGCGCGCCGTCGTCGACGCCGTCCGGGAGGCGCAGCCACAGGTGGTAGCCGCCGGGCCGGTACGCGCCGAGCGTGCCCGGCAGCTCCCGGTGCAGGGCGGCGACGGCGGCGGTGCGGCGGTTGCGCAGCTCGGTGCCGAGGGCCCGCAGATGGCGCGCCCAGCCGGGGTCGGCGACCAGTTCCAGCGTCGCCTCCTGCAGGGGCCGGGGCACGAAGAAGCTGTCCACCACCTGGGTCGCCCGCAGCCGGGCGAGCGCCGGCCCGCGCGCGGTGAGCGCGCCGACCCGCAGGTTGGGCGAGGCGGCCTTGGTCAGCGAGCGCAGGTGCACCACCACCCCGTCGCGGTCCTCGGCGGCGAGCGGGCGCGGCAGCGCGGGGGCGTCCGGGTGGACCAGCAGCCGGGCGAAGTCGTCCTCGACGACGAACGCGCCCGCCGCCCGGGCGATCCGCAGCACCTCGCCGCGGCGTTCGGGGGAGAGCACCGCGCCGGTCGGGTTCTGGAACAGCGGCTGGCAGACGAAGACCCGCGCCCGGGTGGCGGCGAAGGCGTCCGCCAGCAGGTCGGTGCGCACGCCGTCGGCGTCGACCGGTACCGGGACGGGCCGCAGCCCGGCCGCCCGGACCACCGCCAGGATCCCCGAGTACGTCGGCGACTCCACCAGGACGGGGGCGCCGGGCGCGGCGAGCGAGCGCATCGCCACGGTGAGCCCGCCCTGCCCGCCCGCGGTGATCAGGACGTCCCCGGTGCCGATCGGCCCGCCGTGGCCGCCGATGTCGCGGGCGAACCAGCCGCGCAGCTCGGTGAGGCCGTCGGTGGGCGGGCGCTCCCAGGCGCCCGGCCGCCGTCCGGCCCGGGCGAGGGCGGCGGCGAGCAGGCGCTCGGGCAGCAGCGAGGCGTGCGGGTAGCCGGCGTTGAGGTCGATGACGTCGGGCGGCGGCACGCGCAGGGTGGCGAACACCGGGGCGGCCAGCAGGTCGCGCGGGCCGGTGTCGCTGCTGAGCGCGAGCTCCTGCCAGGAGAGGTCGCCCGGACGGGCGGCGGGGGCGCCCGCCGCGGCTCCCGGGCCGCCCGCGAAGGCCGCCGCCCGGAACACCCCGGCGCCCGGGCGGGTGACCACCAGGCCCTCGGCGGCCAGGACGGCGATGGCGCGGGAGACCGTCCCCGGGCTGACCTGGTGGCGCTCCCTCAGGGCCCGGCTCGACGGCAGCTTCCGCCCTTCCGGGTAGCGCTCCACCTCGCGGCGCAGGCTGTCGGCGAGTTCGGCCACACTGCTACGCTCGGTCATGAGAGCACAAGATAGCGCTACGCACCCCTTGGCGGTAGCGGCACGACCCGCTTCGGCGCCCGCCCCGACGGGGGCCCCGGGCACCGTCCTGGCCGCCCTGGGCGTCCTCTCCTTCTCCTTCAGCTTCCCCGCCACCGCCTGGGCGCTGACCGGCTTCGGCCCCTGGACGGCCACCGGTCTGCGCGGTCTGCTCGCCGGTCTGCTCGCCGCCCTCTGCCTCACGGCCGCCCGCGTCCCGCTGCCCGAACGCCGCCACTGGCCCGGCCTGCTGGTGGTCTCGGCCGGCTGCGTGCTCGGCTTCCCGCTGCTCACCACGCTGGCCCTGCGCACCTCCTCCACCGCGCACTCGGCCGTCGTCATCGGCCTGCTGCCGCTGGCCACCGCCGCCGTCGCCGCCCTGCGCTCCCGCCGGGACGGCCGCCGCCCGTCGCGGCTGTTCTGGGGCGCGGCGCTGGCCGGGGCGGTGGCGGTGCTGGGGTTCACCCTGCTGCAGAGCCACGGGCGGCCCGGCCCGGCCGACCTCTGCCTGGGCGCGGCGCTGCTGGTCTGCGCGGCCGGGTACGCGGAGGGCGGGCGGATCTCCCGGGAACTGCCCGGCTGGCAGGTGATCGGCTGGGCGGTGGTCGCCGCGCTGCCGGTCACCGCGCTGACCACGGCCCTGGCGCTGCCCGCCGAGCCGGTGCACCTCGGGGCGAAGGCGGCGGCCGGGCTGCTGTACACGGCGGCCGTCTCGCAGTTCGGCGGCTTCGTGGTCTGGTACCGGGGGATGGCGCTGATCGGGGTCCCGAGGGCGAGCCAGCTCCAGCTGGCCCAGCCGCTGGTCACCCTGGTCTGGTCGGTGCTGCTGCTCGGCGAGGACCTGCCGGCCGCGGCCCCCGTGACCGCGGTGGTGGTGCTGCTCTGCATCGCGTTCACCCAGCGGGCCCGGGCCTGAGGCCGGGCACGGCGCCGCCGCCCGGCCCCGTACGCGGTACGGGGCCGGGCGGCGGACGGGATCAGTGACCGGCCCGTGCGGGCCGGTAGACGCACAGCGCCCAGATGATGAAGACGTCCAGGGCGATCACCACGATCGACCAGCCCGGGTAGTACGGCATCGACAGGAACGCGTCGATGGCGCTCACCGCGGTGAGGACGATACCGGCGTACCGGGCCCAGCCGGCTCCCTTGAGGAGGAAGGCGCCGACCAGCGCGACCAGCGCGCCGACGACGATGTGGATCCAGCCCCAGCCGGTGAGGTCGAACCGGAACACGTAGCGGTTGGTGGTCAGGAAGACCTCGTCATCGTGGACCGCCATGATGCCCCGCAGCACCTCCATGATGCCGTTGATCAGCATCAGGACGCCCGCGAACACCACGAAGCCGGGAGCCCACTCGCGGAACCCGTGGTGCGAGGCCGGCGGTGGCGGCTGGCCGGTGCCGGAGCGCCAGGGCGGGGGCTGGTCCGTCGGCGGCTGCTCCGGGGGCGGTTGGCCGGGCGGCGGGGACGACGTGCTGCTCATGGGTTCCTCCAGGACCGGACGCCGGGGCCGGTTGGGCACTCCCGGACAGGTGTTCAAAGAGGCGTGCTGACTTCGACCGTCCAACCCCCGCGGGTGCCGGGCAACCGGGTCGCGCCTGTTCGGGTGACCCGCCCCTGTTCGGGTGACCCGCCCGCGCGCCCCCGTCCGGCGCGGCCGGCCGGCCGGTACTGCTGGTCCGACCCCTGCCCCGGACCCGGAAGGCGCAGCGCGTGACTCTCCTGCCGAAGGACACCGCGGAGCAGCAGCCCCCGCACCCGTCGCGCACGCCCCGGCTGGAGCGCCACCGCGCCGCCGCCCGCCGCCGGCGCGGCCGGGCCCTGGTCGGCTGGCTCACCACCACCGACCACAAGCGGATCGGCACCCTCTACATCACCACGTCCTTCCTGTTCTTCCTGCTCGGAGGGCTGATGGCGATGCTGATGCGGATCGAGCTGGCCCGGCCCGGGCTGCAGCTGCTCTCCAACGAGGAGTTCAACCAGCTCTTCACCCTGCACGGCACGATCATGCTGCTGATGTTCGCGACCCCGCTGTTCGCCGGGTTCGCCAACTGGATCATGCCGCTGCAGCTCGGCGCCCCCGACGTCGCCTTCCCCCGGCTGAACGCCATCGCCTACTGGCTGTACCTGTTCGGCTCGCTGATCGTCGTCTACGGCTTCCTCACCCCGGACGGCGCGGCCGACTTCGGCTGGTTCGCCTACGCGCCGCTGAACGGCCCGGACCACTCCCCGAGCCTCGGTGCCGACCTGTGGATCATGGGCCTGGCCCTCTCCGGCTTCGGCACCATCCTCGGTTCGGTCAACTTCATCACCACGATCGTCTGCTTCCGCGCGCCCGGGATGACGCTCTTCCGGATGCCGATCTTCGTCTGGAACATCCTGCTCACCGCCGTGCTGGTGCTCTTCGCCTTCCCGGTGCTGGCGGCCGCGCTGCTCTGCCTGGAGTCGGACCGGCGCTTCGGCTCGCACGTCTTCGACGCGGCCAACGGCGGGGCGCTGCTCTGGCAGCACCTCTTCTGGTTCTTCGGGCACCCGGAGGTCTACATCATCGCGCTGCCGTTCTTCGGGATCGTCACCGAGATCATCCCGGTGTTCAGCCGCAAGCCGATCTTCGGCTACTCCGGGCTGATCGGCGCGACCATCGCCATCACCGGCCTGTCGATCACCGTCTGGGCGCACCACATGTTCGTCACCGGGCAGGTGCTGCTGCCGTTCTTCTCGATCATGACGATGCTGATCGCGGTGCCCACCGGGGTGAAGTTCTTCAACTGGATCGGCACCATGTGGCGCGGTTCGCTGAGCTTCGAGACGCCGATGCTGTGGGCCGTCGGGTTCCTGGTCACCTTCCTGTTCGGCGGGCTGACCGGGGTGCTGCTGGCCGCGCCGCCGATCGACTTCCACGTCTCCGACTCGTACTTCGTCGTCGCGCACTTCCACTACGTGGTGTTCGGGACGGTGGTCTTCGCGATGTTCGCCGGCTTCCACTTCTGGTGGCCCAAGTTCACCGGCCGGATGCTCGACGAGCGGCTCGGGCGGATCCACTTCTGGACCCTCTTCGCCGGCTTCCACGCCACCTTCCTGGTCCAGCACTGGCTCGGCGCCGAGGGCATGCCCCGCCGCTACGCCGACTACCTGGCCTCCGACGGCTTCACCGCGCTCAACACCGTCTCCAGCATCGGCTCGTTCCTGCTCGGGATCTCCACCCTGCCGTTCCTCTACAACGTCTGGCACACCGCCCGGTACGGGGAGCGGGTCACCGTCGACGACCCGTGGGGCTACGGGCGCTCGCTGGAGTGGGCCACCTCCTGCCCACCGCCCCGGCACAACTTCGTCACCCTGCCCCGGGTCCGCTCCGAGTCGCCCGCCTTCGACCTCCACCACCCCGGGATCGCGGAGATCGACCGGCGGCAGAACGCCCGCGAACCACAAGGCTGATTCCCGGTCCTTTACCTCCTCGTTAGGATGACCGGCATGGCAGAGGACACCGCAGAGGAGACCCACGCCCCGGTGGCCGGCGACCCGCGGGGCCGCCGGCGCGGCCAGGGCGAGCTGGAGGCGCAGGTGCTGGCGGTGCTCCAGCGGGCCCCCGGCCCCGTCACCGCGGGCTGGGTCCAGGAACGCCTCGACGGCGACCTCGCCTACACCACCGTGATGACCATCCTCTCCCGGCTGCACGCCAAGGACGCCGTCACCCGCACCCGCTCCGGCCGCTCCTACCTCTGGCAGGCCTCCTCGGACGCGGCCGGCCTCGCCGCCCTGCGGATGCGCCGGGTGCTCGACGGCGAGCCCGACCGGGACGCGGTGCTCGCCAGCTTCGTGACCGCCCTGCTCCCGCACGACGAGGAGCTGCTGCGCACCCTGCTCGACGGCGCCTGCGCCCCGGCCCCCGATCCCGAAGGCTGACCTCCGCGCCGTGGGCGTCTTCGTCTTCCTCCCCCTCGTCCTGCCGCTGACGGCGCTGCCCATCGCCCGCCTCACCGAGCAGCACCTGCACCCGCGCGGCGCCGCCCGGCTGCTCACCGCGATCAGCATCGTGATGGCCCTGTGCAGCGCGGTCTGCCTGGCCCTGATCGGGGTCGTCGGCACCGCCCAGATCCCCGGCAACCCGCTGCCCGACAGCTGGTCCGACCCCGAGGTCCGGGCCGCGCTGCCGTACCACGAGAGCGTCGGCACGGCGGCGCTGCTCGTCCTCGCCGCCGTCCTGCTCGCCCTCGGCCGCACGCTCACCCGCCACCTGCGGATCCGGGCCCGCGCCCGGCGCGCCCTCGGCCGCGCCCTGCCCGCCTCGTCCGACGTCGCCCTGCTGCCCGACCCGGAGCCGTACGCCTACGCGCTGCCCGGCTCGCCGCGCTCGCCCGGCCGGGTCGTGGTCTCCACCGGCATGCTGGCCGGCCTCGCCGAGGACGAGCGCGCCGCCCTGCTCGCCCACGAGCGCGCCCACCTGACCCACCGGCACCACCGCCACCTGCTGGCCACCCAGCTGGCCGGCTGCGTCAACCCGTTCCTGCGGCCGCTGCAGCGCGCCGTCGCCTACAGCGCGGAGCGCTGGGCCGACGAGGAGTCCGCGCAGGCGGTCGGCGACCGCCGGGTCACCGCCCGGGCCGTCGCCCGCGCCGCCCTCGCCTCGCACCGCCCGCCCGCGGCCTACGCGGCCTTCCCCGCCTTCGCCGCCCCCGGCCCGGTGCCCCGCCGCGTCGCCGCCCTCCTCGGCCCCGTCCCCACCGCCCGCAACTGGCCCCCCGCCCACACCCCCGCCGGCCTCGCCGCCCTCGTCGCCGCCCTCGGCACCGCCGCCTCCGCCCTCTCCGCCCTCAACGCCGCCGTCGCCCTCCTCCTCGTCCTCAAGGCCGTCACCCCGCTGTAGGGCGAGCGCGCCCGGTCCGGAGGGTGGGGTGACGCAGGCTCACGAATGGCCTTCACCGATAGCGCTCCGTGTGCGGGCATGGGCAAATGGTGACAGCCGGTGTTTCCCACCGGATCGAGAATCAACGCCTCGAAAGGGCACCTTCCATGCGCACCATGCACCGTATCCTCGCCGCCTCCGCCATCGTCCTCCCGCTCGCCGTCTGCGGCGCCACCGCCGCCTCCGCCGACGCCGAGGGCGCCGTCCCCGTCGCCCACTTCGACAAGGGCGCCTTCACGGTCGGCCCCGACGGAAGTGCCCTGCACGTCATCGAGGTGAAGTACGGCCCCGACGGTGCCAGCTACTTCGAGGGCACCCTGGTCATCAGCGAGGACGGCGTCTCCGGCTCCTTCGTCGACACCGGCATCGGCCACGCGGAGGGCTGACCGCCCCCGACCACCGCTCCGCGCCGCCCGGGCCACCCGGGCGGCGCGGAGCCGCGTGTCCGGGCGGACCGGTCTCCTCCGTGAGGAGGGGCGGCACCCGGAGCGGTCCCTGAGGTGTGGCCTCCGAGCGCGTGGACACGCAGCTCAGCGGGCATCCGGGTCGTAGGGGGCAGTCGTCGCGCGTGAGAGGGTGCCAGGCATGAAGGTGATCGGATTCCTACTGAATGTGCTCTGGCTGGTCTTCTGCGGGTTCTGGATGGCGGTCGGATATGTGATCGCCGGCATCATCTGCTGCGTTCTGATCATCACCATTCCCTTCGGCATCGCGTCGTTCCGGCTGGCGGGGTTCGTGATCTGGCCGTTCGGGCGCAAGGCCGTCGAGCGGCCGGACGCCGGGGCTCCGTCGTGCGTCGGGAACGTGATCTGGCTGGTGTTCGCCGGGTGGTGGCTGGCGCTGATGCACCTGATCACCAGCATTCCGCTGTTCCTGTCGATCATCGGGATCCCGTTCGGGTGGGCGAACCTCAAGCTGATCCCGGTGTCGCTGACGCCGCTGGGGCGGGAGATCGTGGCGACGGACGAGCCCTGGGGCGGGCGGTAGCGGACGGGGCGGAAGGGCCGGCGGGTGTTTCCGCCGGCCCTTCGGCGGTTTCAGGCGGTGGCGAGGGTGGTCAGGGTGGTGCGGGCGGTGGCGAGGGAGGTGGTGGCGAGGCCGCGGTAGGGGGTGAGGGCGGGGACGTCGGCGGCGCGGGTCAGTTCGGCGTGGACGAAGCGGAGGTTGGCCTCCGGGACGCCGAGGTGTTCGGTGCACCAGGCGCGCAGGTAGGGGGTCTGGAAGTCGAAGGGCTCGCGCGGGGTGCCGGGGCCGTAGCCGCCGCCGCGGGCGGTGACGGCGATGACGCGGGTGGCGGTGAGGCGGCCGGTGTGGGCGCCGGGGAAGGTGACGCGGTCGATCCAGGCCTTGAGGGCGGCGGGGACCGTGAAGTTGTACATGGGGACGCCGAGCAGGAGCGTGTCGGCCGCGTGGAGTTCGGTGATCAGGGGGTGGGTCAGGGACCACTCGTGGCGCTCGTCGGGAGTGGCCGCGAAGGCGGGGACGTCGGCGAGCGGGACGGGGGCGCCGTGGCGTTCGACGCGGACGCCGAGGGAGGCGTAGCCGGCGCCGATGAGCGGTACCGGGTCGGCGGCGAGGTCGCGGTAGCGGTAGCCGGCGCCGGGGTGGCCGGCCTGCCAGGCCCGGGCGAAGCGGGCGGTCAGGCGGCGGCTGACGGACCGGTCGGCCGGGCTCGCGCTGGAGTCCAGGTGGAGCAGGGTGGGCATCGGGGTGGGCATGAGGGGCTCCCGGTCACCTTCGGGGGGTGGGCATCGTCAACCCCGTGACGGGGACGCGGACGGAAAGGTGACCGATGGACGGGCGCGAGCGGTTGGCGGTGCGGTTCGAGGCCGAGCGGGGGCGGCTGGGGGCGGTGGCGCGCCGGATCCTGGGGTCGACGGCGGAGGCGGAGGACGCCGTGCAGGAGGCCTGGCTGCGGCTGGAGCGGGTGGACGCGGCGGAGCTGGAGAACCTGCCGGGCTGGCTGACCACGGTCGTGTCGCGGATCTGCCTGGACGTGCTGCGGGCGCGGCGGACCGAGCCGGCGGTGGCCGAGGGGGTGGTGGACGGGCCGGAGGCGGAGGCGGAGCTGGTCGACGAGGTCGGCCGGGCGATGCTGGTGGTGCTGGACCGGCTGGGGCCGGCCGAGCGGGTCGCCTTCGTGCTGCACGACGGCTTCGCGGTGCCGTTCGAGGAGATCGGGCCGATCGTCGGGCGGAACACGGCGGCCGCCAAGAAGCTGGCGAGCCGGGCCCGGCAGCGGGTCAAGGGGGCGCCGGCGGAGCGGGGGACGGGCGAGCGCACCGTGGTGGAGGCGTTCCTGGCCGCCGCCCGCGGCGGCGACCTGGACGCGCTGCTCGCCGTGCTCGCCCCGGACGTGGTGCGCCGGGCCGACCCGGCCGCGCTGCCGGCCGGCCGTCCGGCGGTGCTGCGCGGCGCCGACGCGGTGGCCCGGGAGACGCGGGTGATCGGGCGGCGGGCGCGGTTCGGGGTGCCGGTGCTGGTGGACGGCGCGGTCGGCGCGGCGATCGCGCCGGACGGACGGCTGCGGCTGCTGCTGCGGTTCACCGTGCGCGACGGCCGGGTGGCCGCCTTCGAGGTGGTCGCGGACCCGGCACGGCTGGCGGCGGCGGCGGTCGGGCCGCTGGAGTGCGGCCCGTGGGTCGGGGAGCCGGAGCGGCGGTGGCGAGCACGATGAGGCGTTGCCGCTCCCGGTGCCCGGTGCGGGCGGCGCGCGGGTCGTCGAGGTCGGCCTCGGTGCCGCCGGCGCCCTCGACGTACATCGCGCGGACCGGGCCGGGCACGGTGCCCGCCCTCTCGACAAGGCGGCCCCGGGGGAGCGGACCGGCGGTCCTCCGGTGCGGCTCAGCGCGGCTCGTCGGCGAGCTGGACGATCATCTTGCCGGTGTTGGCGCCGCGCAGCATGCCGAGGAAGGCGTCCACGACGTGCTCGAAGCCCTGGACGACCGTCTCGTCCGAGGCGACGGCCCCGGAGCGCAGGTGCGGGACGAGGAAGTCGTACAGCCCGGGGCGGGCGTCCAGGTGGTCGCGGACCAGGAAGCCCTCCAGCCGCAGGCTCTTGCCGACCACGTCGAACAGGTTGCGCGGCGCGGGCGGCGGGGCCTGGAGGTGGTTGTACTGGGCGACCGCCCCGCACCAGGCGATCCGGCCGTGGTCGCGCAGCGCGCCGATGGCGGCTTCCAGGTGGTCGCCGCCGACGTTGTCGAGGTAGACGTGCAGGCCGTCGGGCGCGGCCTCGCGCAGCCGGTCGGCGATCGGGGCGTCGTGGTAGTCGAAGGCGGCGTCGAAGCCGAGGTGTTCGGTGAGGTGGCGGACCTTGGCGGCGGACCCGGCGCTGCCGACGATCCGCCCGGCGCCGAGCAGGCGGGCGATCCGGCCGGCCGCGGTGCCGACGCCGCCCGCGGCCGCCGAGATGAAGATCGTCTCGTCGGGCCGCAGCCGGGCGATCCGGGTCAGGCCGACCCAGGCGGAGAGCCCGGTGCCGCCGAGGATGCCGAGGTGGGCGCTGAGCGGGACGCCCGCGAAGTCGGGCAGGACGGTGGTCTCCTCCGCGGTGACCACGGAGAGGGTGCGCCAGCCCCGGCGGTGGTGGACGAGGGTGCCGACGGGCAGCGCGGGCGTGCGGGACTCGACGACCCGGCCCAGGGTGCGGCCCTCCAGCGGGGCGTGCAGCCGCCAGCCGCCGGTCTCGTCCATCTCCTCGCGCATGTACGGGTCGACGGACTGGTGGATGTTCTCGACCAGCGCCTCGCCGTCGGCCGGTGGCGGGACCGTCTCGTCGAGGAAGGCGAAGTCGTCGGCGGTGGGCTCGCCGTCCGGGCGGGAGACGAGGTGGACGACGCGGGCGGTGGGGCGGGACACGGTGGGCTCCAGGGTTCAAGGGCTCAAGGCGGATGCCGGCGGGCGGTGGTGATCACCGTAGGGAGCGGGGCGGGGGGCCGGGCAGGGGCCCGCGTCGATGGACGGGGACGTTCCATGAACGGGATCGATGGATCCGGTAGCGTCGCCGCCATGACCGATCTCGCCCCGCACGAGCTGCGGGTCCTCGTCGCGGTGGCCGAGGAGCAGGGGTTCACGGCCGCCGCCGCGCGCCTGGACAGCAGCCAGTCCGCCGTCTCGCACGCCGTGCGCGCCAGCGAACGGAAGCTCGGCGCGGTGCTGTTCGAGCGCGGGCGCCACGGCGCGCGTCCCACCGAGGCGGGCGAGCGGGCCGTCGCGTACGCCCGGCGGGTCCTGCGGCTGCTGGCCGCGATGGGCCCGGAGGTCCGGGCGGCCGCGGCGGGCGACGCGGCGGGGGAGGTCGGCGGGGTGCTGCGGATCGCCGCGTTCCGCAGCGTCGCCGCGCACCTGCTGCCGCCCGTCCTGGCCCGGCTGACCGCCCGCCACCCGGGGGTCACGGCGCAGGTGCGGATCGTCCGCGAGATCGGCCGGGGCACCGCCGGCGAGGTCGCCGACGGCCGGGCCGACCTCGGCCTCGCGACCCTCGACCCGGCCGCGCCGCCGCCCGTCCCCGGCCTGGTCGCCGCCCGGCTGTTCGAGGAGACGTACGCGCTGGCGCACCCGGCCGGTCACCCGGCGCCGCGCGGGCTGCCGCTGGTCGACTGGGACGAGAACTGCGGCTCGTACACCCGCGACTGGTGGGACCGGCAGGACTGGATCCCGCCGTCGACCATCGACGTCGAGGACGACACGGTGGCCGCCTCCCTGGTGTCGCAGGGCCTGGGGATGGCGATCATGCCCCGGACCGCCCTGCTCGGCGCGCCCGCCGGGCTGGCGGTCACCGGCCTCGGGCCGCGCCCGCCGAGCCGCTACGTCGGTTATGTGACGACGCCGGAGCTGGCGGGGACGGCGGCCGTCCGGGCGCTGATCCGCGAGCTGCGGGAGCTGCGCGGCCAGGGGCTGCCCGAGGGACTGACGGCGGTCTGACACCCGGACTCAGCGCGCGGCGGCGGCCACCGGGCGGGTGCGCAGCGCCCAGGCGGCGGCCGGCGCGGCGCAGACCGCGGCGAGCAGCAGCGCCCCGGCCGCCACCACGCCGACCGGCCGCCACGGCAGGACGAGCGGGGCGGGTACGCGCAGCACCGCCAGCGCGGCGTGCAGGGAGCCGAGCTGGACGGCCGCGACCGCGCAGCCGAGCACCGCGCCGACCGCCGTCACCAGCACCGACTCGGCGGTGACCAGGCGGACCACCTGACCTCGGGTCGCCCCGGCCAGGCGGAGCAGCGCGAGTTCGCGCCGGCGGTCGGCGGTGGCCATGAGCAGCGTGTTGGCGAGCGCGATGCCCGCGTAGACGAGGGCCGGGCCGAGCACCAGGACGATCCGCAGCCACGCGATCCGCGGGGACGCCCCGGCGGCGAGCCACTGCTCGCGGGTCAGCACGGCGGCGCCGAACGGCAGGGCGGCGGCGCGGACGCCGGCCGCCCGGGCGGCGGGGCCGAGCCGGACCTCGATCCGGTCGACCAGGGCGCCCGGGGCATTGGCGGCGGTCACGTACAGGCCGTTGTCGCCGAGCCCGTCGCGCAGCACGGCGGCGACCCGCAGGGTCGTCCGGCTGCCGTCGGCGCGGACCACCGGGACCGGCTCGCCGACCGTCCGGTGCCCCCACTCGGCGGGCAGGACGAGGGAGCCGTCGTCGAGGCCGGCCGGCGAACCGGCCAGCAGGGGCAGCCGGGCGAGCGCCGCCAGTCCGGCCCGAGCGGTGGTCGCGCGGGCCTCGGAGCGGACCGTCACGCCGTCCGCTTCGACGAGCGAGAGGGCGGTCGGCGCGGTGGCGGAGAGGGCGGCCACGCCGGGAACGGCGCGCAGCGCGGCGAGCAGCGGGCCGCCGTCGGCGCCGGGGGCCGGGACGACGACCAGGTCGGCGGCGGTGCGGGCGCGCGCCTCGGCGGTGCGGGCGGCGCCCACCGTGTCCAGCGCGCCCGCTAGCGCGCCGGTCAGCGCGACCGAGACCAGGACGGGTGCGGCCACCGCCCCCGTCCGGCGCAGCGCCGCGGCGGCGCCGGCCGGCACCAGGCGGCCGGCGTAGCCGGTGACCCGGCGGGGGAGGACGCGGCCCAGCAGGCGGATCAGCGGCGGGGCGAGGAGCGGGGAGAGCAGGCCGGACGCGCAGATCAGCCACATGGGCTGGGTGGTGTACGTCTTGCGGTGCAGCAGGTCGGCGGGGTCGGTGGCGAGCGCGGTGGCGACCGGCGCGAGGAAGGCGAGCAGCAGGCCGAGGCCGGTGAGGAGCCGGCCGGCGGTCAGCACCCCGGTGTCGAGGTCGGCCGTGCGCAGGGCGTCCAGCGGGCCGACCCGTCCGGCCCGCCGGACGGCCGCGGCGACGCCGCCGAGGGCGACCAGCAGGCCGGTCGCGAAGGCGGTGGGCAGCGGCCAGGAGGCGGGGACGAGGGCGAAGCCGGGCGGGGCCATGCCGGCCTCGGACAGCCCCCGGACGAGCGCGGGAGCGCCGAGCCGGCCGAGCAGGCAGCCCGTGGCGGAGGCGGCGGCCCCGAGCAGCAGCGCCTCGGCGAGCACGGTGCGGCGGACCTGCGCGCGGGTGGCGCCGGCCAGGCGGAGCAGGCCGAGTTCGCGGCGGCGCTGGGCGACGGCGTAGGAGTAGGTGGAGGCGACGACGAACGCCGAGACGAACGCACTCACCCCGCCCGCGGTGCCGAGCGCGGCGACCAGCGAGACCAGTTCCTCCCCGCCGGCGGCGCCGCCCAGCGCGGCGGCGAGGCCGAGCAGCATGACGGCGGTCATCGCCACGCCGAGGGCCAGGGCCAGGAAGGCGCCGAGGAGGGAGACCGGGCGGGCCTTCAGGGACGTGAGCGCGATCCGCAGCATTCTCATGCCGTCCAGCGAACCGCCGCCGGCCGGGCCGGCACAGCAGCCCAGGCGCCACTTCGGACGGTAGGGCGGGCCCTACCCGTAGGGGACGCGGAGGCCGCGCCGGACGTCGACGGGTCCGACTTCCGGCGCGGGCGGAACGGCGCGGGCCGCGGAAGGAAGGGCGCGGGCCGCGGGCGGAAAGGTAGGCCGGGCCCTACCGACGGGCCGCGGCCGGGGACCTAGGGTGGGCGGGCGCACAGGGGGAGGGACGCGATGGACGAGGGCTGGTGGGGCCCGGTGCCGCGGCCGGGGTTCCTGCGGTCGGCGGCCCCGTGGCGGGCGGCCGGGTACCTGCTGGCGACCGGGCTGACCGGGCTGCTGCTCTGCGCCGGGCTGCTGGTCTCGGTGGTGGCCGGCGGGGCGCTGGCGGTGCTGCTGGTCGGGCTGCCGCTGCTGGCCGCGCTCGCCCTGGTCGGGCTGCCGGTCGCGGCCTGGGAACGCCGGCTGGCCCGCTTCCTGGACGGCGCGCGGGTGCCGGACCCGCACCGCCTCCCCGACCGCCCCGGCCTCGCGGCCTGGCTGCGGCTGCGCTACCGCGAGCGGGCGACCTGGCGCGAGCTGGGCTTCACCGTGCTCGCTGGGTTCGTGCTCTGGCCGGTCGACCTGGCCGTGGCCGGCTGCGCCCTCGCCGTCCCCGGCTACCTGCTGGCCGCCCTCCCGCTGCTCCTGCTGGACGGCGAGCAGGTCAACGTCCTCAAGATCTGGCAGGTCCACTCGCCGGTGACGGCGGCCCTGTGCGGGCTGGCCGGCCTTGCCCTGCTGCCGTTGCTCGGGTACCCGCTGGCGGTGGTCGCCGCCGCCCGGGCGGGCCTCGTCCGGCTGCTGCTCGGGCCCGGCCGGCAGGAGCGGCGGATCGGCGAACTCGTCCGCTCCCGGGCCCGGCTGGTGGACGCCTTCGAGGCGGAGCGGCGCCGGATCGAACGCGATCTGCACGACGGCGCCCAACAGCGCCTGGTGGCCCTGCGGATGACGCTCGGCCTCGCCCGGCTGGACGCGCCGCCGGACGGCCCGCTGGCCGCCCGGCTCGCCGAGGCGCACCGCGAGGCGGGCGACGTGCTGGCCGAGCTGCGGGAGCTGATCAACGGCGTCCACCCCCAGGTGCTCACCGACCGGGGCCTGCCGGAGGCCTGCGCGGACGCCGCCGACCGCTCGCCGGTCCCGGTCACCACCCGCTTCGCGCTGCCCGTCAGGCTTCCGGCGCCGGTCGAGTCGGCCGGCTACTTCGCCGTCACCGAGGCGCTCGCCAACATCGCCAAGCACAGCGGCGCGCGCACGGCCGGCGTCGAGGGCCGCTACGCGGACGGGCGGTTGACCATCGAGGTGACCGACGACGGCCGCGGCGGCGCCGACCCGGCCCGCGGCACCGGCCTGACCGGACTGGCCGACCGGGTCGCGGTCGTGGACGGCACACTGACGGTCAGCAGTCCGCCCGGCGGACCGACCCTGGTGCGGGTGGAGATCCCCTGCGCCCCGGCGGACGGAGGAGCGGCCCGATGAGCCTGCGGATCGTGCTCGCGGAGGACGGCGTGCTGCTGCGCGAGGGTCTGGTCGGCCTGCTGGCCCGGTTCGGGCACCGGGTGGTGGCCGCCGTCGGCGACGCCGGGGCGCTGCGCGCGGCGGCCGAGGAGCACGCGCCGGACCTCGTCGTCACCGACGTCCGGATGCCGCCGGGCCAGACCGACGAGGGGCTGCGCACCGCCGTCGCCCTCCGGGAGCGGCGCCCCGGACTGCCCGTCCTCGTGCTCAGCCAGTACGTGCAGCGCTCGTACGCGGCGGAGCTGCTGGACTCCGGGGACGGCTCCGGCGTGGGCTACCTGCTGAAGGACCGGATCGGCCAGATCGAGGAGTTCACGGCGGCGGTCGCCGAGGTGGCGGCCGGCGGCACGGTGGTCGACCCGGAGGTGGTCCGGCAGTTGCTGCGCCGCCGCCGGGACCCGCTGGAGCGGCTGACCCCGCGTGAGCGCGAGGTGCTGGCGCTGATGGCGGAGGGCCGATCGAACGCGGCGATCTGCCGGGAGCTGGTGGTGTCCGAGGCGGCGGTGGGCAAGCACATCGGCAACATCCTGATGAAGCTGGACCTGCCCCCGGCCGAGGAGACCCACCGCCGGGTGCTGGCGGTGCTGGAGTTCCTGCGCTCCTGAGGGCCCGTCGACGGGGGCGTCGGCGGGCCCTACGAGACCGCCTCACGGAGCCTGCCGAACTCCGCCGCCAGGGTGTCCAGGGTGTAGTGGGCGTTGAGGCCGCTGGGGTTGGGCAGCACCCAGACCTCGGTCGTGCCGATGGTCTGCTCCTGGCGCCCGATCGACGCCGTCCGACGGCCGAAGGCCGTGCGGTAGGCGCCGATGCCGAGCACCGCCAGCACCCGGGGGCGCAGCCGCAGCACCCGGTCGGTGAGCGCGGCGCCGCCCGCCCGCAGCTCGTCGGCGGTCAGCTCGTCGGCCTTGGCGGTGGCGCGCGGGGCGACGTTGGTGATGCCGAGACCGAGGCCGAGCAGCTGCCGCTGCTCGTCCGGGCGGAACTGGCGGGGCGTGAAGCCGGAGCGGTGCAGGGCGGGCCAGAACCGGTTGCCCGGGCGGGCGAAGTGGTGACCGGTGGCCCCGGACCAGAGCCCGGGGTTGATGCCGCAGAACAGGACGCGCAGACCGGGGGCGGTGACGTCCTCGATCGTGGTGTCGCGGGCGGCGAGCAGCTGTTCGGCGGTCGGCCTCGGCGCGGTGGTCGGCTTCTCGGTCACCGCTCCAGTGTGCCGGTGGGCGCGGCCGCCTCCGCGTCCGCCCCCGCCGCGTCCGCCCCCGCCGTCGCCGGGACGGCCACCGCCGCCCGGCTCGCCGCCAGCGACCGCGTCCGGCGCCGCTCCCGCAGCCACCGCACGCCGTACACCGCCGCGGCCGCGTAGGCCCAGCCGACGAAGACGTCCAGCAGGTAGTGCTCCGCCCCGTACACCAGCGCGAAGGTCATCGCGAGCGGGTACGCGACCAGCAGCACCCGCACCCACCGCGCGGCCGTCGGCCAGAAGAAGAACAGCAGCATCGCCGGGTACGCCGAGTGCAGCGAGGGCATCGCGGCGACGTCGTTCGCGAACTGGCTGCCGTTCTCGAACACCGACGCGGCCCGCGGCAGCCCGCTCTCGGTGAGCACGTCCGAGACCACCCGGGTCAGCGCCGGCAGGTGGCCCTCCTGGGAGGACAGCCACGGCGGCACCGCCGGGTACAGGATGTACGTCGCGAAGCCGGCGAAGGTCAGCACCAGGTAGCAGGTGAGCAGGTGCCGGAACCGGTCGTGGCGGCGGCGCCACAGCACCGCGAGGATCATGAAGACCGCGAAGAAGTGCGACATGTAGACGGTGACCGCCGCGTAGTCCCACCACTGCGGCGAGCCGGGCGTGTAGAGCCCGTGCTGGAGCCGCACGGTCAGCGTCTCACCGAAGCCGAGCACCTCGTCGAAGCGCTGCTGCGGCCACAGGTACGGGCCCCAGGGGGTGTGCGCGCCGTAGCCGCGCAGCAGCGAGTACGTCCAGACGACGGCCATCACCGGCACCCAGTCGCGCAGCACCAGCAGGAAGCCGCGCGCGCCGTGCCCGCTGTGCACGCCGGCGGCCACCAGGGCGCCCATCAGCCACAGGAAGACCAGGTCGTTGGTGTACGGCAGGCCGTACGCGCGCAGGTACCAGAGCAGGGCGGCGAGGTAGAGCGGCCACGCCAGCAGCCGGAGCCGGGCCAGGGCGCCGGGGCGCGCGCCGGTCCGGGAGCCGGTCGCCGGACGCAGCCGCCCGGCGCTCTCGGGAGGGGTGGGCGGCGCCGGGCGGAGCATTCTGGTCATGCCGGTCGAAGCTAGCAAGGCATTCTTGGAGAACTCTCGGTGCGAACGGCGGTCCGTTCAGGAAGGGCTCAGAAATGCCCCGGGCGGCGCAGCGGAGGCGGCCCGGGGTGACCCAGGACACGCGGAACGGGGCGCTCAGGACACGATGCCCAGCTCGTGCGGGGTGTTGTTGAACCGCCGCCCGCCCTGCTCGGTGACCGTCACGATGTCCTCGATCCGCACCCCGAACCGGCCCGGCAGGTAGACGCCCGGCTCGATCGAGAAGCACATGCCCGGCACCAGCGGCCGCTCCTCGCCCTCGACCAGGTACGGCGGCTCGTGCGTGGTGATGCCGATGCCGTGGCCGGTGCGGTGGATGAAGAAGTCGCCGTACCCGGCCTCGGTGATGACCCGGCGGGCGATCCGGTCGATCTCCTGGCAGCTCACTCCGGGCCGGACGGCCTCGAACGCGGTCTGCTGCGCCCGCCGGACCACGTCGTGGACCTTGCGCACCTCGTCCGGGACGTCGGGGCCGACGTGCACGGTGCGGGTGGTGTCGGAGCCGTAGCCGTCCTTGAGCCCGCCGAAGTCCAGGACGACGGTGTCGCCGTTCCCGATCACCCGGTCGCCGGCCTCGTGGTGCGGGTTGGCGCCGTTGGGGCCGGAGCCGACCACGGTGAAGTCGACCTGGCTGTGCCCGTACTGGATGAGCAGGGCGGCGAGGTCGGCGGCGACGTCGGTCTCCCGGCGGCCGGCGAAGGTGACCTCCAGGATGCCCCGGTAGGCGGCGTCGGCGGCGCCGCCGGCCGCGGCGAGGCGCTCCAGCTCGTCCGCGTCCTTGACCGCGCGCAGCATCGGCAGGGTCTCGGTGAGCGAGGTCCAGCCGACGCCCGGCAGGGCGGCCTGGAGCCCGAGCAGGTGCATCGCCCAGGCGTTGTCGGAGATCCCGTACCGGCCGGCCGGGTCGATCAGCGGGACGGCGGCGGCGTACGGGTCCTGGCCGTCGGTCCAGCCGACCAGCCGGAGGGCGGGGGCGCCGGTCGCCTTCTCGGCGTCGGGGCGCTCCAGGGCGGGGACGACCAGCGCGGGCTCGTGGCCGGCGGTGAGGACGAGGGCGGTGAGCCGTTCGGTGATCGCGGTGGGCTGGTAGCCGGTCAGGTGGAGGAGGTCGGGGCCGGGGGCGACGACCAGGCCGGCCAGCCCGGCGTCCGCGGCGGCGGCGGTGGCCCGCTCCAGGCGGGCGCGGTAGTCCTCGGTGGTGAACTCTCGGGGCATGCGGGGTCTCCTGGTGGGGGCTCGCCGACGGCGACGGCTGGTGGCTGGGTGCGCGTCGTGTGCGTCAACTCCATCATGGCCGGTGCGAGTTGGCGTAGTGCCGGAAGAACAGTGCCTCGACGTGGGCCATGTGCTCGATCTCGCCGGGGTCGACGCTCTCGTTGGGCGCGTGGATGAGGCAGCGCGGCTCCTCGACGCCCATCAGGATGATCTCCGCCTCCGGGAAGGTCGAGGCGAACACGGTGCAGAGCGGGATCGAGCCGCCCTGGCCGAGGAAGGACAGCGGCCGGCCGTAGACCTCCTGCGCGGCCTTGTCGAGCGCCGCGTACGCGGGCCCGCCGGTGGCGGCGCGGAACGGCGAACCGGCGCTCTCCGGTGTCACCTCGACGCGCACGTCCCACGGCGCGGCGGCCTCCAGGTGGGCGATGAGCGCGGCCTGGGCGGCGCCCGCGTCGGTGCCGGGCGGCACCCGCAGGCTGACCCGGGCCCGGGCGGTGGCCGGGACCGCGGCGGCGGAGCCGACCACCGGCGGGCAGTCGATGCCGAGCACGGTGACGGCGGGCCGGGCCCAGAGCCGGTCGGCGACGGTGCCGGAGCCGGTCAGCCGGACGCCGTCCAGGACGCCCGCGTCGGTGCGGAACTGCTGCTCGTCGTACCCGACGCCGCTCCAGGTGCCGTCGTTGTCCAGGCCGTCGATCCGGGTGCCGCCGTGGGTGTCGCGCAGCGAGTCGAGGATGCGGATCAGCGCCGCCAGCGCGTCCGGGGCCGGGCCGCCGAACATGCCGGAGTGCACGTCGCCGCGGAGCGCGGCGACGCTGACCACGACGTTGGTGACCCCGCGCAGCGAGGTGGTGGCGGTGGGGACGCCGATCGCCGCGTTGCCGGTGTCGCAGACCAGCAGCGCGTCGGCGTGCAGCTCGCCGGCGTGCGGCGGCAGGTAGGCCTCCAGGCCGCCGGTGCCCTGCTCCTCCGAGCCCTCGACGACCAGCTTGAGGCCGACCGGAAGGTCGTCGCCGAGCGCCCGCAGCGCGGTGAGGTGCATGACGATGTTGCCCTTGCAGTCGGCGGCGCCGCGCCCGTACCAGCGGCCGTCGCGCTCGGTCAGCTCGAACGGCGGGGAGGTCCAGGCGGCGTCGTCGAGCGGGGGCTGGACGTCGTAGTGGGCGTAGAGCAGGACGGTCGGCGCGCCGGGCGGGGGCGGGCGGTGGCCGACCACGGCGTGGCTGCCGTCCGGGGTCTCCTCCAGGTGGACGTCGCGCAGTCCGGCGGTGGAGAAGGCGTCGGCGACCCACTCGGCGGCCTGGCGGCACTTCTCGGGCGGGTACTGGCGGGGGTCGGCGACGGAGGGGATGGCGACCAGCTCGGCCAGGTCGGTCCTGGCCCGCGGCATCAGGGCGGCGATCCGGCGGGCGAGTTCGTCGGTCATGGTGACGGCTCCTCTGGGCGGCTGCCGGGCGTTCCGGCGTCGGGTGCGGACGTGTCGTCGGGTACGGAACATGTCGTCGGGCGCGGAACGTGTCGTCGGGTGCGGACCGGGGCGTCGGTCGGGGACCGGGGGTCGGTCGCGGTCGGTGCCGTCAGTTGCGGACGGTGTCGTCGAGCTTGAGGTCGTCGATCTTGTCCTTGATGGCGGCGAGCTTGTCCGGGCAGTACACCGAGAGCACGATCGCCTCCGCGAAGACCACCTCGCGGTCGGAGAGCACCGGGCGCTGGCCGGGGCCGGCGGCGCCGTTGGACATGCCGTACTTCCACTGGGCCTGCTGGAGCGCGCCGGCCGGGTCCTCGCAGACGGCGCCGCCGTCCTCGCCCAGGGTGTGCACGATCTGGTCCTGCGAGGGCACCGGGTAGCCGGCGGCGGTGAGCGCCTCGGAGAGCTGCTGGGCCTTGCGGTTGGCCTCGTTGGTCTCGTGCAGCTGGGTGTAGGTGAGCAGACCGGTGATCAGCATGCCGATCAGCAGGACGATCGCGCCGAGGTAGATCCAGCGGTGCCGGGAGGCCATCGGGTTGCGGGTCATGCCGTACCGTCCTTGTCCGGGCCGGGCCGGTCCGCACCGTCGGCGCGGCCCAGTTCGGCGGCCTCCTGGGCGGCGAGCTCGGCCCGGGCCTCGGGCGAGCGCCACTCGGGCTTGCGCAGCCGCAGGAACAGATAGGGGATCAGCAGGCCCAGGACCGCCAGACCGCCGCCGACGATCGCCACGTACGACCAGGCCGAGCCGCTGCCGAACTGCGAGGAGGGCACGAAGCCGATCGCCATCGCCGCCGCCGAGGCCACCAGGCCGGTCACCGAGATCGGCACCAGCGCGGGCGCCCGGTAGCCGCGCGGGTGGTCGGGCCGGGTGCGGCGCAGCCGGATCGCGGCGGCGAACATCAGCAGGTAGACGATCAGGTACACCTGCGTGGTGATCACCGAGAAGATCCAGTAGGCGCTGGAGACGTTCGGGATCAGGGCGTAGGCGAGGGCGATGACCGTGGTGATCACGCCCTGGGTGACCAGCAGGTTCTGCTGGATGCCCTCCTTGTTGAGCCTCTGCAGGAAGGGCGGGAGGTAGCCCTCCTGGCGGGAGATCATCAGCAGGCCCTTGGACGGCCCGGCGAGCCAGGTGAGCATGCCGCCGAGCGAGGCGGAGACCAGCGCCACCGCGATCACCGGGGTGAGCCAGCCGATGTGGAAGTACTGGAAGAAGGCGTCGAAGGCCTGCATCACGCCGGCCGTCAGGCTCAGCTCGCTGGACGGCACCACCCAGCTGATCGCCAGCGCGGGCAGGATGAAGATCGCCAGCACCATCGCGGAGGCGGTGAACATCGAGCGCGGGAACTCCCGGGCCGGGTCGCGCAGCGAGGAGACGTGCACCGCGTTCATCTCCATGCCGGAGTAGCTGAGGAAGTTGTTGACGATCAGCACCAGGCTGGCCAGGCCGGTCCACTCCGGGAACAGGTGGGCGGCGTCCATCGGGGCGGCGGAGCCGTTGCCCTGGCCGAGGAAGACGAGGCCGAGCACGACCAGCAGCGTGCCGGGGATCAGCGTGCCGATCACCAGGCCCGCCGAGGAGAGGCCGGCCACCGCCTTGGTGCCCCGGGAGGAGACCCAGACGCCGGTCCAGTAGAGCACCATGATCACGATCGCGGTGTACGGGCCGTTGCTCGCGAGGGAGGGGTCGACCACGTAGGCGATGGTGGAGGCCACATAGGCGAGCAGGGACGGGTAGTAGAAGATCGTCATCGCGAACTGGCACCAGACGGCCAGGAAGCCCAGCGGCTTCGACAGGCCCTCCGACACCCAGCGGTAGACGCCGCCCTCCCAGCCGGACGCCAGCTCGGCGGAGACCAGCGCGGTCGGCAGCAGGAAGACGACGGCCGGGAGCAGGTAGAGGAAGACGCAGGCGAGGCCGTAGACCGCCATGGTCGGGGCGGAGCGGAGGCTGGCCACCGAGGCGGTGGTCATGAAGGCGAGGGTCAGCCAGGACATCCGGGGCGTGTCCGCCAGCCTGGTGGCCGCCGCGCCGGTGTGCCGGGTGTCCGCCTCGGTGCGGCGTCCGCCGGCGCCGCCGCCCGTGCCGCCTCCGTTGCCGCCGCCGCCCGTGCCGCCTCCGCCCGTGCCGCCGGGCCGGCCCTGGCCGGACGACGGTAGGTCCATCGAACTCATGCGTCCTCCTGGGGTGGCCCGCCGGCGCCGGTCCGGGGGCCGGACCGGGAACGGGCCGGGGACGGGCCGTACCCGGCCAGTTCACCCGGTTGGCGATGGGGCCGCATGCGGGTGCACCCGCACGGGTGAGCGACTGTCAGGAGGACGGGGCGGGCGTGACCGGCGGCTCGGGCCAGCCGGCGCGGCGCAGCGTCCGGCCGGCCGTCGCCGGGACCAGGCCCGCCGTGAGCAGCACGGCCACCGCGACGAGGACCGCCGCGGGGGAGAGGTGGTCGAGCAGCAGTCCGCTGCCGACCATCCCGGCCGGCATCCCGGCCGTGAACAGCGTCATCGTCGCGGCGATCACCCGTCCGCGGAGCGCGTCCGGGACCCTGCTGAACACCAGCAGGTCGATCATGACCCGCAGCGTCGGTATCCCCAGGCCCACCGTGAACAGCGCCGCGAACACGGTGACCGTCCCGCCCGGCAGCAGCGGCGCGAGCAGCACCGGGACGGTCAGCCAGGACACCGCGAGCAGCAGCACCCCGGGCCCGGCCAGCCGGTGCAGCCGGCTCACCAGCAGCGCGCCGGCCAGCGCCCCGACGGCCTCGCCGGCCAGTGCCAGGCCGATGCCGGTGCTGGAGGTGCCCTGGCCGCGCAGGAGGACCATCACCGGCAGCAGCATCGCGGTGCCCGCGACGTTGATCAGCAGGACGACGCCGAGGACCGGGCGGAGCAGGGCGTTGCGGGCGAGGTAGCGGTAGCCGGCCAGGGCGCCGCCCCGCGCGGCGGCCTCCCGGTCCGCCCCGGTCTCCGGCCGGCTCGGGAAGCGCACCAGCAGCGCGGCGGTCAGCGAGAGCAGCGAGGCTACCGCCGTGCCGACGAACGGCGCGCCCCGGCCGAGCCCGAACAGCGCGCCCGCCAGCGGCGGCCCGATCAGGCCCGCCCCGCTGATCCGCGCCTCGTCCTGCGCCAGCGCCTGCCGCAGCTGCTCCGGCGGGACGACCGAGCGCACCGCGATCAGCCGGGTCGGGCCGGTGTAGGCGATGGTCGCGCCGATCACCACGGCCACCACCAGGGTGTGCGCGACGGTCAGCCGGTCCACGGCCAGGGCGAGCGGGACGCTGGCACAGGCGAGCAGCCGGACGCAGTCGCCGACGATCAGCACCACGCGGCGGTCGTAGCGGTCGGCGGCCGCGCCGCCGTGGATGCCGAAGAGGACGGAGGCGCCGATCTGCAGCGCCCCGAACGCCCCGGCGAGCGTGGCGGAGCCGGTGAGCGCGAGCAGCAGCAGCGGGTACGCGGTGTCGGCGATCTGCAGGCCGAGGGTGGAGCCGGCCTGGCCGGCCCAGAGGGCCTGGAAGCGCCAGTTGCGCCGCAGGGGGACGGGGGCCACCGCCGTGTCCGGGGTCGTGTCCGGGGTCGTGTGCGTGGTCGCGGTGTCGGTCCTCATCGGCGATCTCCCCCTCCGGACGCCACTCACTATGACGTCATCATTCACGAATGCGTGAATGATGACGCCTGCGTGATCGATTGCGCAAGAGTGAACGCGCGATTGCCCGGGTCGGCGGCCATCTGCGAGGGTGGGCCCGTGGTCGAGAACGCCGAGAGTGCCGTGAACGCCGACGCGGGGCCTGTCGCCCCCGCCCCCGCCGTCCTCAAGGAGCGCCGGGTGGAGGACGCCGCCACCCTCAAGGCCCTGGCCGACCCGCTCCGCCTGGCGATCCTCGACGTCCTGATGGCCGCCCGCGATTCCGGACCGCTCACCGCCAAGGAGATCGCCGCCGCGCTCGACGAGCCGCAGACCAAGCTCTACCGGCACATCAAGCAGCTGGAGAAGGTCGGGCTGATCGGCGTCGCCGGCACCCGGCTGGTCTCCGGCATCGTCGAGAGCCGCTACGCCCCGGCCCAGCTCTCACTGCGGGTCGCCCCGGAGATCTTCGCGCCCGGTTCGCCGACCCGGGTCGACGCCTACGACGCCCTGCTCGCCGCGATGGACCGGGTCCGCGGCGACTTCCGCGCCCACGCGGTCGCCGACCGCATCGACTTCACCACCTCGCGGGACGCCGGGGCGACCGGTCTGCCGGGCATGTTCTCGCACTTCACGTACCGGCTCACCCCCGAGCGGATGCGCCGGTTGCGCGGTCAGCTCGACGAGATCTTCCACGAGTTGAGCGCCGAGGGGGACAGCGACGCCGAGGACGCGGTGGAGACGACCCTGTTCGCCCTGCTCTACGGCGTCCGCCCCGAGCGGGCGGCCGACTCTCGGACTGATAGCCGACCGGGCACGGAATCGTAAACGCCGCGCGGACTGTCGGTGTCATGGTTCACGATGACTGAATGTCATACGAACTTCAGGCGCTGATCGGGCCGGCCGAGCTGGTCGCGGTGGCGGCCGCCGAGGTTTCGGCGGCCCGCCCGCGACCGCTCGCCCAGGGCCTGGCGCTGATCCCGGCCACCCCCGAGTTCCTGGCGGCCCTCCGGTTCGGCGACGAGGACCCGGCCTCCCCGGGCGCCGCCGGCTTCGGCTGGTTCTCCGACGGCCTCGAACGCCGGCTCGCCGCCTGGTCCAAGGCCGGCCCGATCGCCTGCGTGGAGGCCGACTACTTCGGCGGCACCGGCACCCAGCGCGCAGCCCTCTGGGCCGACGGCCGGCTCGCCCTGGGCCCGCTCACCAGCGCAGAACTCGAACCCTTCCCGCCCGAGGGCAGCCCGATCTCCCGCGTCCTGCGCCACCTCGGTGTCCACCCGGCCGACACCGACCCCGCCGCCCACGACGAGTTCGACGCGGCCGGCCTCGGCGCCCACCGCACCACCGCCTCCTGGGCCACCGCCGACTGACCCCCGGCGCCCGCCCCGCGAACGACGACGGCCCCGGCCGCACGCCCCGTCAGGAGCACGCGCCCGGGGCCGTCCTCCGCCTCAGCGGTAGTTCACGAACTGGAGCGCGAAGTCCAGGTCCTTGCCCTTGAGCAGCGCCTGGACGGCCTGCAGGTCGTCACGGCTCTTCGAGGTGACCCGGAGCTCGTCGCCCTGGACCTGGGCCTTGACGCCCTTGGGGCCCTCGTCCCGGATGATCTTCGCGACCTTCTTGGCATCGTCCTGGGAGATGCCCTCCTTCACGTCCGCGAAGATCTTGTACTCCTTGCCGGACAGCTGCGGGTCCTTGGCGTCCAGCGCCTTCAGCGACAGGCCGCGCTTGATGAACTTGCTCTGCAGCACGTCCAGGATCGCCTTGACGCGCTCCTCGCCGTTGGCCTTCATCTCGATCGTCTCGCCGGAGCGCTTGATCTCGGCGCCGACGTTCTTGAAGTCGAAGCGCGTGGAGATCTCGCGGGAGGTCTGGTTGATCGCGTTGTCGACCTCCTGCCACTCGACCTTCGAGACGATGTCGAAACTGGAGTCGGCCATGGGTGTTGGTCTCCTTGATGTTCTGGCTGCACTGACACGGCCCGTCCCACCGGACGCCCGCCGCCCCAGCCTATCCAGCCCGCCCCCGCCCCCGCCCGGGACAGCCACGCCACACCCGCCGATCCCGCCCCACCCGACCGGGTGGCGAACCACCCCCCGGCATCGGGTAAGGTTTACCCAGTCGAACGGGGCGAGCCCCCGGGAGGCGAACATCCTGGCTGGTTGCCCGAGCGGCCAAAGGGAGCAGACTGTAAATCTGTCGCGCAAGCTACGCAGGTTCGAACCCTGCACCAGCCACAGGATAGAGAAACAGCCCCTGACATGCGGAAACGCACGTCAGGGGCTGCTTTCGTTTATTCGAACACTCGCGGCGCCGCTGTGGCCGTTTCGCGAGGTTTGTCCCACCTGTTCCCGCCCGGATCCCGGCGTTGACCAGCGGTTCCGGACCAGGCGCGGACCAGGGTCAGCCGGGCCGGCGCTGGAGGCGTTCGGCGATCAGCCGGTTGGCGTGGTCTTCGTCACCGTGGATGCACTTCGCGTAGACGCGGAGAAGGACGGCGATGCTGTGCCCGGCGCGCCGCGCGCACTCGGCGGGCGCCACCCCGGAGGCCAGCCACAGGGAGATCCCGGCATGCCGGCCGTCGTACGGCCGCTTCGCGAGCGGGGTGGCCCGCTCGTCCGGGCTCAGCACCTCGGCCCGGGCGGCGGCCCAGACCACCCCGTAGCCGCTCTCCTGCACCATGCCGTCGCGGAAGGTCCGGAACAGCCGGCCGTCCGGCGCCGTGCCGTACGCCTCGATGTGCTCCCGCAGCAGCGCCACCAGCTCCGGCGGGATCGGGACAGGGCGAGTGGCCTTCTCGGCACGGTGCTTCAGGCCCCGGGGGTCGTGCGAGGCGCCGGTGTCGGTCCAGGCCGACCCGACCCGGGGGCTGTTGCCGTTGAGGTTGAGCTTCCCCCACCCCTCCGCGGGCAGCACACAGCGGTCCCGCCGGAGGTGGACGACCTCCCCGGGCCGCATCCCGGCGTAGTAGATGCACCCGAAGAACGCCACCAGCCGCGGTCCGCGCCGTCCCTGGCGCCCGACCGCCTCCAGCATCGCGGCGGCCTGCTCCGGGCTCATCACGTACTCGGGGTCGACCTCTTCCTCGACCTGCGGCGGCTGCCACTGGACCAGCGGCAGTGGATTGGCCGTCAGCAGCCCGTCCTCGACGGCCCGGCCGATGACGTGGTGAAGGATCCGGCGCTTGCGCAGGATCGTGGACGCGGCGGCCTTCGTGCCGTCCAGCTTCACGGACAGCGCGGCCAGCAGCTTCCGGACCACCTTCGGGTCCTCCAGCTCGGAGACGTCCACCGACTGCCGCGCGACCCACGCGAGCGCCCTGGCGACGTCGGCCGGCGGCTCCTCGGTCCACCGGTTCACGTTGAACGCCCAGCCGTACAGCGCCCGCCGGACGACCCGCTTGTCCGGCATCCCGACCTTGCTGCTGACCAGCTCGAACGTCACGCTGGCCAGCGCGTCGGCCCACGTCGTCCGCGTCTTCGCCGGAGCCCCGTCCCACCGGGCCTCCACGTAGTTCCGGCCGTGCTGGTACCAGGTGACGGCGTTCTCCTCCTGCTGGCGCTTCCGCAGCTCGGCCAGCGGCAGGCCCGTCTCGACGTCGAACGGCTGGTGCGAGGCGACGGCCACCAGCAGCTCGGCCTTGCGGCCGTCAGCCTGGGTCTTCGTCAGGTACGACTCCGAGAACTCCCGGCCGGCCACCGTCCACCGCACCATCCACGGCGTCCGCCGGTCCGGCCGGTGACGGTGCTCCCAGAACTTCACCTTGTACGAGGTGGGCATCAGGCGGCGACCTCCTGCTCGGCCCACCACGCGTCGAGGGCGCTGCGGCGGACGCGGATCTGGTTGTTGGGGAGCTTCATGAGCTTCGGGCCCTTCCCGCGGGCGACCATGCGGTAGAAGGCGGAGCGGGACATCTCCAGCTCTTCGAGCACCTCGGCGAGCTTGAGCTTCGGGTCCTGCGTGGGCATGGCGGCGACTCCATCGGCGAGTGCGAATGGTGGTTGCGGAGTGTTGCGGGCCCTCTCGCGGACGGGCGCGGAGGGCGGAGAGCGTCAGGGATGTCAGGGGAAACCGCTGACCTGCGACTTTGGATCCGGGCAGGGCGTCAGGGGTTGTCAGGGCTGTCAGGGGATCTCGGTTATCCCCGACAGCCCTGACGTTCCCTGACGGGCCGTCCAGAAGTGTTTCTGCTGGTCAGGGCTTTGTCCTGACACTCCTGACGGTCACGTGATCGTTTCCGTGTCCGTGGGGGTGCTCACGGCCGGGTGGACGCGGTAGGTGACGGCCTGCGGGCGGCCGCGCTGACCGCCGGCCGGGGGCTGGTCGGCGCGGAGCCAGCCATGCTGTTCGAGCAGCTGCAGGGCGGGCTCGACGTCCGCAACCTTCTTGTACCGGCGGCTGCTGGCGACGGCGTCGTGGGCCTTGATGTGGGTGCGGTGGGTGCCGTCCCGCTTCGGCCGCTGGAGCCACTGGAGGAGGGCGTGGGCGTCCTCGGTGGCGGGGTCGGCGGCGATGAGGTCGAACACGGCGAGGGTGTGGGCGGTGTAGTACTCGGCGATCTCGGCGGCCCGGTCGACGGTGGCGGCCTGGAGGGGCGCGCGCCAGTCGTTGGTGACGTGGTCGGCGAGGTGGAGCAGGACGGCGATGCGGGCGATGTGGCCGACCAGCTTGCCGGCCCAGTCCTTGATGTGGGCGAGCGGCTCGTCCGGACGGAGCTGGACCTCGAACTTCTCCTGCAGCTTCTCCACGGCGAGGTCGGCGGCCTCGGTCATCGTGACGGTGACCGGCTCGTCGAGGGCGGTGAGCGTGTGCAGGAGCGCGGTGAGGCGCAGGTCGTAGGCGGCGGCGACCTGCTCTGGAACGGGGGTGGTGCGGATCTTGCGGTAGCCGAGGTTGGAGGGCGGCAGGGAGTACAGGAAGCGGGCGAGCAGGCCCCGGTCCCGGGCCCCGGGGGCGGCACCGAGCTCCTGGAGGACGGCGGGCTGCGGGGTGACGCCGATGGTGAGCGCGGGCTTGTCGACGGTGGGCTGCTCGCGGGTGATCCGGTCGGCCTGCAGCCGCTCACCCTTGTGAGCCTGCAGGAACACGCCCAGGTTGGGCTTGCTGCTGTAGCGGCCGACGATGCTGTCGAACAGGTCGCCCTCGGGGGAGAGCGCGGCCAGGCACCGGTGCACGCCGAGCTGGTGGGTGACTGTCTCCGGGGTGATGTCTCCGGACAGCGTCAGCCGCGGGCTGGGCGGGACCACGATCTCGTCGGCCAGCATCCGCGCGCCGGCGATCTCGGCGACCAGGTGGGCGCGGTCGAGGTCGGGGTTCTTGCGGGCCTTGGCCATGAGCGCGTCGACCTCGGCGAGCGCGGTCTCCTTGGCCGTCTCGGCCTCGATGATCCGGGCCCTGGCGGAGGCGCGCAGCTCGTCCTCGACGCGGTAGACCGGTGCGGTCATGAACGCGAAGACGTCGGACTTGCGGCTGGCCGGGGGCATCGCGCACACCAGGTAGAGGTTGCACTGCTCGCGCCAGCCGGGCCGGATCTCCACGCCGACCCGCCCGCCGGCGGCGGTGGAGAGGGCGGCGAGGGCCATGGTGGCGGCCATGTCGGGCGGGGTCTGGGTGAACTCCGCCACCGCGTCCACGTAGGCGCCGACCCACTTCGGGAGGGTGTGGACGGGGAAGGTGGGCAGGGTGCCGTGGGAGCCGAGCGGGACGGGGTCGAGCCAGCTCTCGCCGGTGGCGAGGTCGGCGAGCGCGGCCAGGGCGGCGGCGCGCACGTCGTCCAGGTCGGCCCCACTGTCCCCGGCCATGTGGGCCAGGCGGCTGGTGGCGGTGTTGATCCGGCGCCGCTCGGCGGCCGCGCGTACGATCTCGGCGTAGTAGTCGCCGTTCGCCGCGGTGGGGGTGGCCTCGATACAGGTGTGCAGGTAGCCAGGCCCACCGATGCGGCTGAGGTCGCCCTGCGCGCGCAGGACGCCGGTCAGCAGCAGCGGGTCCACCGGCCGCTCGCCGTCGGCCATGCGGGTGATGGCGCGCCAGATGGTCTCGTGCGCGGGGTGGTAGAACGCGCCGGGATCGCCGAGCTGGGCGGCGAGCGCGGGGATCTGGACGGGGTCAAGGAGGGCGGCGCCGATGACGGCCTGTTCGGCGGCCTTGACCTCGGCGGGTTCGGGCCGGAACGGGATCACGTTCGGGTGCGCGGACTCAGCGCTCACGATGGGCTCCTTTCGTACGGAGCGGGGCGGCCCGCGCCCGGGCGGTGCCGGGCGCGGGCCGCGAGAGGGTGGGAGGTCAGAAGAGGGCGTCCGGCGCGGTGGCCGGGGCGGTGGCCTGCCGGGCGGCGCGGCGGGTGGCGTCGTGGCAGGCCGGGCACCACGCGGCCAGCTCCCGCTTCGGCAGGGCGGCGGCGCGGTGCGCGGGCAGCAGCAGGGCGTCCGGGTTGGCGAGTGCGGCGAGCAGGTGGACGGGGCCGGTGCCGTGGCGGACGTAGCCGCCGTGGCCGGCGGGACAGCGCCCGCCGTCCTTGTCGTGGGCCTTGCCGCAGGTGCCTCGGCACTGGCAGCGGCCGGCGGCTGCGGCGAGGACGGCCTGCCACAGGCCGCCGGTGTCGCCGAGCGGCGGGGTCCGCTCGTTCACCGCTTGTCCCAGTCGGGCGGCTGGTGGTGGTCGAGCCAGGCGAACGCCGAGGTGGTGCGGGAGCGTTCGCGGACCTCGGTGTCCGCGTCGGGGACGCTGCCGGGCAGGACGTGCGCGTCGGTGAGGCTGGCGTGCAGGCGGATGCCGTGGGGCACGCAGGCCTTGGTGGAGGTGCCGTGGCGGTCGAGGACGGTCACGGCATCGCGCGGGCCCTCGCAAGGGCCGGCGTCGCCGAGCAGGGCGGCCTCGCAGACGGGCTGCGGGCCGGGGGCGTTTCCGGGCATGCTGGTCCTCTGGTCTCTACGAAGGGATCGGAACGCCCCGCACCAGCCGTCTCTCTGCCAAGATTCGGCGGCTGGTACGGGGCTTCGCGTTGCGTGGGGGCGGGTTCAGCTGGTGGCGCGGGTCAGTTCCTCCAGCGCCGGATAGGTGGACGGCGAGGCGTCCTCGCCCCGCAGGGGAAGCTCGGTGGTCCGGCCGGTCAGGAGGCTGTGGACGGCGGCGGTGATGCTGGCGGGGGTGGCGACCAGGGCGCGGACCAGCGGCTGCTCGTTGGAGAAGCGGCCGTCGCTCGTGCCGCGCATCCAGAGCCAGCCGACGGTCTGGGTCCAGAACAGGCCCAGGCCGTGCGGGTAGCCGACGGCGCCAGCACGGTCGTCGTCGAGCCGGATGAAGATCTCGGCGAGCATCCGCTCGCCGTCGTCGTTGCAGTACTGGGCGAACGACTCGGTCCGGTCGGCGTTGTCGCCGAGTGCGGCCAGGACGTCCTCGAAGTACGGGGTGTGCGGGTCGGCCATGTGCTCGCGCCTCCAGGGGGTGCGGATCCGGTCTGTCCGGTCCCCGCACCGCCCGCGCCCCTGCCGCTGGCTGCGGCGGGGGCGCGGACGGCACGGCCGGCCGGGCGGGCCGGGTCAGCCCTGGCTGGTCTCGCAGGTGCCGTCGCAGTCGTAGAAGCCGCAGCCTCCGCACTCGGGGCAGTGGTCGTACGCGACGGTGACGACGTCGCACGCGTCGTCGTCCCAGGCCTCGTCCTCGTAGCCGCCGCCGGATCCGTGGCAGCCCTCGCACATCTCGGTGTGACCGGGCTGCGGGCCGGCGGCCCGCTCCTCCTCGGCGCGGCGCTGTTCGTCGGCGACGTCGAGGGCGATCTCGAACGCCTTGTCCTCGGCGCGGGTCGGCCTGTCGACGTCTTCCTCGTCGGCGTAGGCGTCGTACGGGTCGTCGTGCTCGGCGGCCATGCGGCCTTCCTTTCAGACGGCGGGGCGGCGCGGAAGGTGCTGGCGGCGCGCTCCGTTGGCCCCTTCCCGGGGCAATGTGGTCGGGGGTGTAGTCGAGCTGTGGTCGGGGATGTAGTCGTGTGGTTTTCGCAGGTCAGAGCGCGGGTGTGGTCGAGCGGGAGGGGGGCTTGGGCGGGGCGGGGGAGAGGGGTCGCGGAAGGGGCCGAGGAAGCCGCCAGCAGCCCCCCGTACGGACAGCCGGACGGGGGCTGTGGGGCGGTGCTTCAGGCGGCCTCGGCGGGGGTGTGGTCGGGGACCGCGTGGGCGGGCAGGCGCGGGGGGTGTCCGAGGTGAGCCGTCAGGCCCGCCGCGGTGAGGCCCGGGGAGATCGCTTCGCCGACCCGCACGCGCTTCTCGACGGGGAGGCCGGCGGCCCTCACAGCGGCTCCGAAATCGCGGGTGCTGGCGCCGGGGTAGCGGCCGTGCCGCTGGAGGCTGGCGAGCACCTCGGAGAGGAGTACCTTCCCGGCCCCACCGTCGCCCTGCGCGCGCAGGGCGACCATGTGCTCGACGGTGGCCGCCAGTTCGGCCGGGCCGAGGGTCGGGGAGACCCCCGGCTCGGCCTGCTCCTGGTCGTCGTCGGCGTTGTCGGCGGCCGGGTCGCCGACGTCCTCCCCAGTGCTGGCGGTGCGGGTCTTCACGGGGGAGGGGGCGTGGAGGAGGGCGGCGATCCACCAGCCGCCGAGCAGCAGGCCTATGCCGGGCTCGATCAGGGGGCGGGCGAGGGACCAGACGAGGGGCCCGCCGACGATCAGCATCAGGGCGGCCGCGCCGGCGGTGTCCCCGAACTTGCTGCGCTTGGCCTTGCGGTCGGCCTTGGCGCGCTCCAGCGCGACCTGGCGGGCCGTGACCTCCGCCGCTTCCTGGGCGTGGACCATCGCGGCGCGCTTGGCCGCGTCGGGCTCGCCCGCGAGCTTCTTGGCGAACGCGGCCTCGGCGGCCTCGGTGGCCAGGGCGGCGATCTGGTCCTGCTTGGCCTGGAGCGCGGCGGCCTCGGCGCGACGCTCGCGCTGGGGGGCGGTGAGCCGGCGGATCAGGACCGGGGTGCCGGTCATGAGGCCGGTGACGGGCCAGGCCAGGGTGGCGACGATCCGCAGGCGGTGGCCGGCGGTCGCGCGCTCGGTGGGGAACAGCTTCTCCGGGATCAGGTTCTCCATGGCTCAGGCCACGACCGAGGTGAGGAGGCTGCTGAGGAACGAGCCGGGGATGGCCCACAGTCCCCCGGCGTAGACGAACAGGGAGGGGCTGATGGCGCCGAGGAGGGCGTCCTTCCACGCGCGGGGCGCGAGCCCGAACACCGCGATCGTGGCGATGGCGGCGGTGGCGCCGGGCTTCCACTCCCCGATGGCCGGGTTGCCCTGGAACGCGTCGTTCAACTGGGTGCCGATGGTGGGCAGTTGCTGGAACGCGGCGCCGGCGTTGGCCGCGAGCAGCCCGATGCCGTAGGACCAGTAGGGGACGTTGTCCGGCTTGACGTCGATCTTGTTCTTCCCGCGGATGCCGACGTAGAGGTAGAAGGTCGCGACGGTGGCGGCGCCGCCGCTGCCCAGGGCGATGAGGCTGCTCATGGTGGGTGTGCTCCTTCAGCGGTAGAGGGGGAGGGCGGCGATGGCGGGGCCCAGACTGAGGGCGACGGCGAGGCCGGAGGCGACCGGGACGCGCAGGACGACCAGGAGCGCGAGGGGCCCGGGGCCGCGGACCTCGCTCACCCGCAGGCGGCCCCCGTCGCGGGCGAGCAGGTCCAGGCCCCAGCCGAAGGCGGCCAGCAGCAGGCCGACGAGCGGCCCGCCGGGGCTGATCAGCGGCACCAGGCCGGTGACGTAGCCGCCGGTCGCGCTGAGCGCGGTGAGGACGCACCAGCGGCGGAAGCGCCGGGTCCGGTCGGAGGGACCGGCGGCGCGGGCGGCGCGGCGGCGCTGGCGGCGGGCCCGGGTGGCGGCCTCGCGCCGGTCGGCGAGCTGCTGGCGGCGGTGGCGGCGGGTGCGCTGCTCGGGGGTCTCCCCCCGGGCAGCCAGGACGGCGTCCTGGCGGGCGCGGGCCCGCTGCCGGTCCAGCCCCTGTTCGGCCTCGCGGCGGGCGGCGCGCTCCTCGGGACTCTCGCCGATCCGGTCGGCGAGCAGGTCGACCAGGCCGACGAGGTCGTCCCGGCGGTGGTCGGGGGTGAGGATCTGCTCGACGCGGTGGCGCTCGGCGCGCTGCTCGGGGGTTTCGCCGGCGGCGGCGTACTGGGCGTCGCGCACCGCTCGCTGGGAGTTGATCAGGGCCTCGTACTGGACCTGCTCGCGGGCGTGGCGCTGGGCCTCGGTCTCGGTGAGGAGCTGGCCGACCTGCGAGGCGATGTGCGGGACCTGCTCGGTGAGGATTCGCCCGACGGGGGCCCAGAAGGCGGCTGCGGCGGCCTCCATGGACGGCCGGGCGCCCTGGTCGCCGCCGAGCGGGACGGGGGTGTGCACGGGGGTGGGGCCGTCCTTGCGCCACCACTCCGGGGCGCTGACCGGCTCGGCGGTGGCCGGGCCGAACGGGGCCTGCGGCGGGACGGTCCGCGGCGCCGAGGGCATCGGCGGCACGGCGGGCCGCGGCGGAACCGGCGGGGCCGGCGGCGTGGGGGCGGGCCCGGGAGCGGTGGGGGTGGTGTAGGCGGTAGGCCTCTGCAGGATGTTCGCGAGGTCGTCGTCCCAGTCACCGTTCGGCGGAGGTGTGGTCACCGGTTCCACCCCCCGCGGCGGGCCAGCAGGCGGATGCAGTAGTAGGTGAGCGCCGCGTCCCCGCTGAGCAGGAGCAGGCAGATCAGGTTGCCGATCACGTGCGTTTCTCCAGGTCAGGAGAGGCGCGCACCCCGCACAACGGAGAGTGTGCCGGGGTGCGCGCCTCGGGCGGTCAGCGGCGGCCGAGCTGGTTGTTGCTGTGGGTGGTGCGCGGGGCGTTCAGCGGGCGGCCGTTGGCGCGGGCCTCGTCGTAGTCGGCGCCGGTCCAGGTCCGGCCGTCGGCGTCGACGTGGTCCGGGGTGTCGGTGCGGGTGCTGGGCCGGGACTCGGTGCGGCGGGAGAGGAGGGCCATCTCAGCGGCCCCCGATCCGGCCGACGAGGACGAACGGCTCGCCGTCGACCACGCACATCGCGGTGAACTCGGCGGGGCCGGCGCCGCCGTTGCGGGCGTCGGAGACCACCAGGCGCGAGCACCACGGCTCGCGGATCAGGCCGCTGACCACGTCCAGCGGTACGGGGTCGGCGACCCGGTAGGCCACGCCGTCACGGCGGACGGTGCCGACCAGCGGCAGGGAGGTGATCGCCTTCACCTCGCACCGCCGTCCTTGCCGACCTGCGCGCCGCGGTGGCGCTGGTTGTCCTCCCAGGCGGCCTTCTCGGTGAGGAAGGCGTGGTGGAGCGGGTCGCCGATCGGGCAGGGCTGCCCGTCCTGGCACGGCGCGCAGGTGGCGGTGTGCTCCGTGGCGGCCTGGAAGGCGGCCATGTAGGTGATGAACTGCGGGTCGGCCGTGGGCTCGACGGTCACGATGCCTGCTCCTCAGCGGTCGTGGTGGGGACGGCGTGCAGGGCGGGCCGGGCGGCGTCCGGGTGTTCCTTGTAGCGGGCGGCGATCCAGCCGGCGGACCAGCCGGTCAGCTCCACCGCCTGGCGCTGTGGCAGCCCGGCCTCGATGGCGGCCTTGACCATCTCGCGGGCGCGCTCCTCCGGCAGGCGCTCCTCGGCGGGACCGGCGGCCAGCAGCTCGGCGCGGGCGCGCTCGGCGGCCTCCCGCTCGCGTCGTTCGGCCTCGGCCCGGGCAGCGTGCTCACGATCGCTCGCCTCGCGCTCACGGCGCTCACGCTCACGCCGTTCGTGCTCACGACGCTCGCGGTCGGCCCGCTCGGCGGCCTCCTGCCGGGCCTTCTCCTCGCGCTCCGCAGCCTCGCGGCGCGCGGTCTCCGCGCGCTCCTCGCGGGCGAGCTGGGCTTCGTGCTCACGCTGCTTGTCGGCCTCGCGCGCGTCGTGCTCACGGCGTTCACGCTCGGCCCGCTCGGCGGCTTCGAACCGGGCGAGCCGTTCGGCCCGATCCTCCTGACGATGTGCCTCGGCCCGCTGTTCGCGCTGCTCGCGCTCGGCCCGCTCAGCGTCTTCACGGGCGGCCAGCGCGGCGGCGATCGCCCGCCGGTAGGCGAGGGACGTCTCGGCCGTGACGATCAGCAGCAGCGGCGCGACCGAGTGGACCGCGACCCCGACCCCGTCCCGGTCGAGGGCGGAGAGACCAATGTTGAGCAGCACCGTCATGAGGCCGGTCATCCAGCGCAGGACTACCGGCCAGCGTCCGCCGTCGCCGTTCAGGCGGGCAAGCGTGGCGTCCATGCGCACGACGATCACTACGGCCGCGTCCACGACGAGCGGCAGGATCGGGGCCGTCCACTGCCACCCGGGCGGGGTGTGGCCGGCCATGAGCGGGGTCACCGTGAGCACGCTGTAGAGGACCGCGCCGAACGTGATCGCCCACGTCCCGGCGGTCAACGCGCGCTCGGCCGAACGGATCTGCGCGGGACTCATTGCCGCCTTCATCGCGGCCCCCGCTCCGGCCGCAGTGAGCGGCTGGTGAGCGCGCTCACGGCGACCGTGAGCGCGGTGAACTCGTTGGCGTTCACGCCGCCACCCGGAGGGTGCTCGCCGTGCGCCGGATGACCGCCGGCCGCCGTAGCGGCACCGGCGCCCACCGCAGCAGGCGCTCGGCGTAGGCGGCCAGCTCCGGGTCCTCCCGGCGCAGGTCCGCCAGCATCGCGTGCGCCGCGTCCAGCCGGGCCGCGCGCTCGATCTCGCCCTCGCCGGCGACCCCGGTGAACAGCTGCTCGTCCACGCCGAGCGCCAGCTCGGAGAGCTCGTCTTCGTCCGCGGCCGTCTGGCCCGCGATAATCAGCCTTATGGGCCTACCTCTTCTCTGGGGTGTGGGCCCGTGAGGGGTCGCCGCGCTCCGGCCAAGGAAGGCGCGGCGGCCCCGTTCTCACAGGCCCGACCAACGTTGATCAACAGCACTGGCCGCCCCGGTTGCCTAGGGCGGCCAGCAGGTCTGCGCCCTTGCAGGCGGGCGCGGCCTTTTGATCTAGGTCTCCGATCTGACAAGGCGCCGGGATGCCTCGGCCCGATCTGTCCCGGGCCCCTTCGCCCTGAGCGCGGCGGTAGGCCGGCCATTCACGGGCGCATTTGTGCAGGTCAGAGCAGCCCAAAGAAGACCCCTCTGTGTCACCCCTGTCTCACTCGGTGCGACACTCACAACATAGAGAACCTGCTTAGGCAGGTCAAGAGAGTTGGGTTTCTCGCGCCTGTTGGGCACCTGCCCTAGCATTGGCCCATGGCCTTGGACCCGGACGACTCGCGTCCCCCGTATCAGCAGGTCGGCAGCTCTCTGCGGGCCTCGATCCTCACCAAGAAGCCGGGATTCGAGACCGGCGACAAACTCCCCTCAGGCCCCGAGCTGGCGAAGCACTTCGGCGTGGCGCGCGGCACGGTGGACAAGGCACTCGACCTGCTCCGCACCGAGGGGCTGATCGTGACCCGCCAGGGGAGCGGCTCCTTCGTGCGGGAGCGGACGTCCCGGCCGGTCGGGCTGCGGCCTCACCTCGAAGCCGCCTTCGAGCAGCAGCAGGTGACCCTCGACTTCGCAGGCTTCTCCAGCGAGACGCTGCACAACGCGCTCCAGGAGCCGCTCGACAAGGTCCGCTCCGGCCGACTGGCACCGGAGTCCATCACCATCCGGCTACTGCTGCCGGACACCACGGCGCCCATGGCCGTGCCGGTACTCGTCGACGGCCTCCAGGACGAGGCTGCTCTCCGGGAGCGCGCCCGCAACATCGCCCTGACGAACGCCGGCGGCATCGCCCACTCGGTGGAGATGCTGGCCGAGCTGGGTCTGGTCCAGAAGGCCAGCGTTCAGGTCAAGGTCCATCGGGCATCCAGCCTGTTCAAGCTGTACATCCTGAACAGGCAGGAGGCGTTCTTCGGCTTCTACCCGCTCCGCGAGCGCACCGTGGCGATCGACGACACCGACCACACCTTCTACGACGTCACCGGCAAGGACACCACCCTGTTCCACCACGCCGCCGGCCCGGACGACGCCTCACTCGGCTCGCAGTACGTCCAGCAGGCCCAGATGTGGTTCGACAGCGTGTGGAGCACGATCGCGTACGAGCGGCAGCCATGATCGCCACCCCTCAGCAACTTGCTGACGTACTGCGGCCGGTGAAGCACGTGCTGCTCGACTTCGACGGCCCGGTGTGCTCGGTCTTCGCAGGCCTGCCTGCCCCGGAAGTCGCGCGCCGACTCCGTGAGGGCCTGCTCGCTATTGGCGAGCAGGCCCCGGCCGGAGCCGAGGAGGAGAGCGATCCGCTCGCCTTGCTCCGGCTGATCTCGGACACTCGCCCCGATCTCACGGACCGCACGGACGCTGCGCTGGCCGCGCTGGAGACCGAAGCTGTTCAGGTGGCTCGCCCGACCCCGGGCGGAGAATTGGTTCTCCGCGCGTGTGCCCGCTCCGGCCGTCTAGTCTCCGTGGTCAGCAACAACGCGGGCGCGGCCATCGAGGCCTACCTCGCCGAGCACGGCCTCAGCGACTACGTGGCCGGCGTCTTCGGCCGCGCCCCGGGTGACCCCTCCTCCATGAAGCCGAACCCGCGTCTCCTGTTCGAAGCCATGGAAGCCGCAGGCACCAGGCCAGAGCACTGCATCTTCATCGGCGACGCGGCGCGTGATGTCGAGGCCGGAGGAGCTGCCGATGTTCCCACGATTGGCTACGCTAACAAGCCGGGGAAGAGCGCCAAGCTCACTGCGGCTGGAGCAGTGGTGATCGTAGGTTCGATGCAGCTCATCGCCGGTGCGATTGCTTGAGGCGGCAGGGCATACGCGACCCGCGAATGAGCTTTCCGTCGGCCCGTGAAGTCGAGATCTGTGAGTGAGAGTTGTCCATCATCGCAGCACCGCCATATGGATCGAGTTCAAGGGACTGAGATATCATCCCGTGCTGCTTTGAGTCACAGCCTCCTAAACCCCGCTAAATAGCCATTGGCGAAGCGCTGGCGACTAGAACCTTCTGGGCTAGAAATCTCATCATCAAACTCTCGATCCGGACGGCATCCGCTTCCTTCGAGAACGGGAGGAGGAGTCCATTTTCCGAGCTAGCTCCACCCCCCTCCTTGGAGTGCACCACGCGACAGCGCACGTCGTATGCTCGCTCGCTCACCTGGCCAATTAGGTCCCCCTTCAAAGACAGGGGCTTGATGCCCTTGATCTCCTGCTTCCCCGTAAAGTGTTCTATTTGTGACTCGCTCAAGTCTAGGATGAATTCCTTTAGGCTTTCTTCTGAGACGCAGTATCGGAGCGTTGAAGTCAACTGACTCCGCTCATCGCCGAACCCCCTACCCGACTGTCGCGAGATCTGGAGGACCCGAGCTAGATCGCCATCGCTATTTACATTAAAGCGTGGGTGTCTCAACTCATTCCTGAGCCTGTCGAGAGTGTCTCTCTGGCTGTATCGCGGGTAATAGTATTCCAGCACTTGATAGTATGCCAGGAATTCGAGAAGCGGCATTCCCAGCGCCGATCGGGCGTACTGGTAAAGGCTGAGTGGCTCCTTCCCGTATTCGAGTCTTGGGGATCCTGGAGGGGTGATTATCGAGTCGAAGGGCGGGCGCCTGGCGCGCGGAATGTGCGACCTTACTCGCAGTAGTTCCAGTGATATGCCATACTTTACGTCGAGGTCGAAAATAATCGCATTGGCTACCTTCTCAAGCGTCAGTAGCGACTCGTCATGGGTTCTTCCCGAAATATTTCTGAGCTTGAGTGAAGCGGTCCCATGCCTTTGTGAAAGCAGTTGCAAAATCTCGGAGGAGGGTCCGATCTCGGCAGACCATCCGCTCTCCGGTCCCCCGCAGATCGGGACAGTCCAGCCTTCGTCGCGACTAAGGCGTCGCTGCTCGTTTTCCTGAATTTGAAATCCGGGAATTCTCTGCAAGGTGCGAAATTGAAAAGAAACTGAACCTGCGAGTTGAACCTCAATGCAAGGCCCATTGTCCGGATAGTCGAAGGCCGAATAGTTGCCCAGGGCTCGAACTTCGGAGAGATTTAGGCCCATGCAGTCGGAAGCATCGTTTTCATCGATCAACACGGTCCGACATTCTCGGCCGTTTTTGATCTTAATTCGCAGGGCGCATGCTGAACCGAAGGATAGTGCAGAGCGTTCATATGTGACATTGTCCGCTTTTAGTTTGCGCTCCAGGAGAAGGAGCGGTGAATCCGTGGAAATCTCGGAGCCTGGCAACCACTGTTCGACACTCATGCGAAGCACCCCACCATTAGCGGTTTGCGCACTTGCGCGCTCATTGCACCCTCGCGCACACATGATCCATGTGCAAGATGCCAAGTATTGCGGATGTCGCCAACGGTTGCACTGCGTTTCCGAGAGTCTCCTTCGGCGGCCATCCAGTGCAGCTCACACTTGCGATCGATGCCTATCGGTGGGATGTGGGTCCGTGGAGGGCGGGGCAGGGCGATGCGCGTACCAGGCGAGTGGGAAAGTCCCGTACCGGGCCAGCACGGGTAGCGATCATGGACATGGCATTTGAATGGGCGTAGCGGCTGGCCAGGATTGAGGTGCGGCGATGTGGAAGCCGCATATCGGAGGATGATCCGGACCAGAGGCGGACCAGATCTGGACCGTGATCAAGAGTCTGCAGGTCAGGGCATGCCTGGTCAGCGGTCTGTAAATCTGTCGCGCAAGCTACGCAGGTTCGAACCCTGCACCAGCCACAGGATAGATGGAAGGCCCCCGGTTCACGGAGACGTGAACCGGGGGCCTTTTGTCGTTTCGGGGGTCACCGGGGGTGGGTGAGGAGGAGGGTGGCGGCGGTGGGGGTGTCGGGGGCGGTGTGGGTGGGGGTGGGGTGGGACGGGGGGAGGGGCGGGGGCGGGGTGGGGGTGATCCAGATGGAGCGGAGGCCGGCGGCGTGGGCGCCGCGGAGGTCGGTGGCGGGGTTGTTGCCGACCATCCAGTCGGCGGGGGTGAGGGTGCGGCCGAGGCGGGCGGCGGCGAGGTGGAAGATCTCGGGGGCCGGTTTGCGGGCGCCGGCCTCCTCGGAGACGCAGACGGCGTCGACGGCGGGAAGCAGGCCGGTGCGGGCGAGTTTGGCGCGCTGGACGCCGGTGGAGCCGTTGGTGACGACGGCGATGGTCCAGCCGGCCGCGCGGAGGGTGGCGAGGGCCTCGGGCACGCCGGGGAGCGGGTGGGTGCGGGCGGCTTCGTGGGCGACGTGCGCCTCCCAGAGGGCGGTGCCGGAGTGGGGGAGGCCGTAGCGGGCGGCGATGCGGGCGAAGCCGTCGGGGGAGCGGTCGGCGCGCAGCAGGGCGTGGACGGCGGGGGCGGCCTCGGCGGGCAGGCCGTGGGTGGCGCAGAAAGCGGGGGCCCAGGCGTCGGGGGCGCCGTCGCGTTCGACCAGGGTGTGGTCCAGGTCGATCAGGAGGAGAGGGGAGGACGGCGGGGGCGGGGAGTGGCGGGACATGTGCGGAGAGTAGTGGAGTCGATGGATGGGGCGTTATTGCGAATAGCTTGCAATTACGTGCGTCAGGCAGCACAGTGGTGGGGCAGGGTGGGGTCGGACCGTTCAGCTCGGCCGCCGCGCAGTGCTGATCGTCTTCCCAACCGGCGTCCGCCGGGACAGCGGTCCGCCCACCCCGCCCAGCCGCCGTCAAGGGCCCGTCAAGAGCGGGCGACGGCGCGTCAGGAACGCGTAGGGGCCGAGGGGCGGGACTGGCCGCCGGCCGCAGGATCGGATCAACCGATCGACTGCGGAGGTCCCGTCCGATGTCCAGCCCCCTCGCCCCGGCCGTCGCCGCCGAGCCCGGGCCCGAGCCGCCGGACACCGGCGACGGAGCCCCGGACCGGCACCGGCTGACCGCGCTCGGCGGTCTGGCCTCGCTCTCCCTGGACGCGATGGCGTCGGTGGCCTACGGGCCGGAGTCGGTGGTGCTGGTACTGGCGGCCGCGGGGGCGTACGGCCTCGGGTTCACGGTGCCGGTCACGGCGGCGATCGCGGTGCTGCTGGCGGTGCTGGTCGCCTCCTACCGCCAGGTCATCGCGGCCTTCCCGGACGGCGGCGGCTCGTACGCGGTGGCCAAGGCGCACCTGGGCCGGCGCACGGCGCTGACGGCGGCGGCCTCGCTGGTGATCGACTACGTCCTGAACGTGGCGGTGTCGGTGACGGCCGGCGTGGCGGCGCTCACCTCCGCCGTGCCGGGCCTGTACGAGGACCGGGTGTGGCTGTGCCTGGGCGTGCTGGCGCTGGTGACGGCGGTGAACCTGCGCGGGATCGCCGAGTCGGCCCGCTGGTTCATGGCCCCGACCGCCGTCTTCGTGCTCTCGATCCTGGCGATCATCGTGGTCGGCCTGTTCCGGGACGCGCCGGCGAGCACCGCGGCGGCCGCGGGTCACGCCTCCGTCCTCGCCGACAACGCGACCGCGGTGGGCGCCCTGCTGCTGCTCAAGGCCTTCGCGGCCGGCTGCTCGGCGCTGACCGGCGTGGAGGCGGTGGCGAACGCCGTCCCGTCCTTCCGCACGCCGGGCGTGAAGCGCGCGCAGCACACCGAGGTCGCGCTCGGCGCGCTGCTCGGCGTGATGCTGATCGGACTGGCCGTGCTGATCGGCCGCTTCCACCTCCAGCCGGTCGAGGGCGTCACCGTGCTCGCCCAGCTGGCCGACGCCTCGCTCGGCCACGGCGCCGGCTTCTACCTGGTGCAGTTCGCCACCGTCGTCCTGCTCGGACTGGCCGCCAACACCTCCTTCGGCGGCCTGCCCGTCCTGCTCCACCTGCTGGCCCGCGACAACCACCTGCCGCACGTCTTCGCCCTGCGCGCCGACCGGCAGGTCCACCGCCACGGCGTGCTCTTCCTGGCCGCCGTCTCCGCCCTCCTGCTGGTCGGCTCCGGCGGGGACGTCAACAGCCTGGTGCCGCTCTTCGCGATCGGCGTGTTCGTCGGCTTCACCGTCTGCCAGGTCGGCATGGTCCGTCACTGGTCCCTGCGCCGGCCCGCCCGCTGGAGGGCCAGGGCGGCGCTGAACGGCTTCGGCGCGCTGCTCACCGGCGTCGCCGCGCTCGTCGTCACCGGCACCAAGTTCACCGAGGGCGCCTGGGGCATCTGCGTGGCCCTGCCCCTGCTGGTCCTGCTGTTCGAGGCGGTGCACCGCGGCTACGCCCGGATCGGCGACCGCCTCGAACTGGGGCGTGTGCCCGGACCGCTCACCCCGCAGCGCAGCCTGGTCGTGGTCCCGGTCACCGCCATCACCCGCCTCACCCGCGACGGCCTCTCCGCCGCCCTCTCGCTCGGCGACGAGGTCATGGCGGTCACCGTCGTCCACGAGCCGGCGGAGGCCGAGGCGCTGCGCCGGGACTGGGAGCTGTGGCGGCCCGGGGTGCCGCTGGTCGAGATCCCGGACGCGCACCGCCGCCTCGGCCCGCCGATCGCCGCCTTCGTCAACGAGCTCGCCGCCGAGCACGCCTACGACCGCCTCACCGTCCTCATCCCCGAGGTCGAGCCGGTCCGCCCCTGGCAGCGCGCGCTGCAGAACCGCCGCGGCGCCGTGATCGACCGGGCGCTGCGCCGGCACACCGACGCGGTGGTCTGCCGGCTCCGGATGCGGATGTGAACGGCCCGACGGGCCGGCGGCCCCCTGAACAGCTCGCCTGAACAGCTCAGCTGAACATCCCTCGTGAACAGCCCCCCCTGAACAAATTGCAGGGATATGTCCCATGTAAGCGGCCTGATCGTCATATCTTGACGATGTCTTAACGCCCCCTCTTAACGCCTCCGAAACGCCCCCGCCCCACCCGGAACACTTCACCCATAGCGGCCCCGACCTGCGAAAACATCCCGCCCGTCCGTCACGGCGGCCGTCATGGGCACGCCGGAACGGCCCATTGCGCGCCCGTCGCACACGCTTACGCTCGCCGATGTGTTCAACGTGCCCCAGGCGCTCAAGCGCCTCGTGATCGGCAGGGCGATGCGCAGCGAGGAGCTCGGCGAGACCCTGCTCCCCAAGCGCCTGGCCCTGCCGATCTTCGCCTCCGACCCGCTCTCCTCGGTCGCCTACGCGACCCAGGAGATCCTGCTGGTGCTCACCGTCGGCGGCACCGCCTTCCTCTACCTGACCCCGTGGGTCGCGGCCGGCGTGGTCGCGCTGATGGCGGTCGTGGTGATGTCCTACCGCCAGGTCGTGCACGCCTACCCGAGCGGCGGCGGCTCCTACGAGGTGGTCTCCCGCAACCTGGGCGCCAACTCGGGCCTGGTGGTGGCCGCCTCGCTGCTGGTCGACTACGTGATGACGGTCGCCGTCTCGGTGGCCTCCGGCGTGGACAACATCATCTCGGCGCTGCCCTCGCTCGCGGACCACCGGGTGGAGCTGGCGCTCGGCTTCGTCGTGCTGCTGATGGCGATGAACCTGCGCGGCGTGCGCGAGTCCGGCAAGGCCTTCGCCGCGCCGACCTACCTGTTCATCGGCGCGATCCTGCTGATGGTGGTCACCGGCCTGATCCGGGTGGCCTTCGGGGACGCGCCGGTGGCGTCCAGCGCCTCGTACGGGATCGTGCCGGAGGACGGCAAGGACAGCCTGGCCGGCCTCGGGCTGCTGATGCTGGGGCTGCGGGCGTTCGCCTCCGGCTGCACGGCGCTGACCGGCGTGGAGGCGATCTCCAACGGCGTGCCGGCCTTCCGGGCGCCGAAGTCGCGCAACGCCGCCGCCACGATGGCCGTGATGGGCACCACGGCCGTGGTCATGTTCGTCGGCATCACCTCCCTGGCGCTGATCTCCGAGGTCCACATCGCCGACGACGCCTGCCACCTGACGGGCTTCGCCGGGGACTGCGCGAGCGCGCCGCAGCAGACCGTGATCGCCCAGTTGGCGGCGGCGATCTTCGGCGGGGACCACAGCGTCCTCTTCTACGCCGTCCAGGCGGTCACCGCGCTGGTGCTGATCCTGGCGGCCAACACCGCGTTCAACGGCTTCCCGCTGCTCGCCTCGATCCTGGCCGAGCACCGCTACCTGCCCCGGCAGATGCACACCCGCGGCGACCGGCTGGCCTTCTCCAACGGCATCATCGCGCTCGCGGTGGTGGCCGGCGGGCTGCTCTGGCTCTACGACGCGGACGTCACCAGCCTCATCCACCTGTACATCCTGGGCGTCTTCACCTCCTTCACGCTGTCGCAGATCGGCATGGTGCGGCACTGGAACCGGACCCTGGCCACCGAGACCGACCCGGCGGTGCGCCGCTCCGCCCAGCGCTCCCGGGTGATCAACTTCGCCGGCGGGGTCACCACCGCGCTGGTGCTGGTCATCGTGCTGCTGACCAAGTTCACCCAGGGCGCCTGGCTGGCCGTGGTGGCCGCGGTGGTGCTGTGGGTGATGATGCGCGGCATCCGCCGGCACTACGACAGCGTCGCCGAGGAACTGGCGGTGGACGACGCGCGGGCCGAGTCGAGGAGGCCGTCCCGGGTGCACGGCATCGTGCTGGTCTCCAAGGTGCACAAGCCGACCCTGCGGGCGCTCGGCTACGCGCAGGCGTTCGCGCCGGACTCGCTGGAGGCGCTCACCGTGGCGGTGGAACAGGACGCCACCGGGGAACTGCAGCGCCGGTGGCGGGAGCTGGACCTCCAGGTGCCGCTGAAGGTGCTGGACTCGCCGTACCGGGAGATCACCAAGCCGGTGGTGCAGTACGTGCGGGACCAGCGGCGCAGCAGCCCGCAGGACGCGGTGGCGGTGTTCATCCCCGAGTACGTGGTCGGCCACTGGTGGGAGCACCTGCTGCACAACCAGTCGGCGCTCTGGCTGAAGAGCCGGCTGCTGTTCACCCCGGGCGTGATGGTGATCAGCGTGCCCTGGCAGCTGACCTCCTCCAACCGGGCCAACCGGCCCTCGCGGCGCGCCCCCGGCGCCGTCCGGCGCGGCGAGCCCGACCTGCGCGCCGAGCGGGAGAGGACGGCGGCCCCCGAGCGCGGGTAGGCGCCCGCGAACCGGTACGAGGCCCCGGACGGCACCCGCCGTCCGGGGCCTCGGCGCACCCGGTCACGGCACCCGGTCACGGCCCGGACAAGGGCCCGTATGGAGCCCGTCAACAATCGAACGGGCGCCGTATGGAGGGCGTCAAGAGAGCCGTTGACGCTCCGTGAGCGCGGTTGGCTGGCCATGCCGGCCCGCCGCCGGTGCCGCACCCCCTCCGCTTCGGCGCGGGAGACGCGGCCACCTCTGAACCACCGTGGTGGAGCCCATGTCCGATCTCATCTACGTCGCCGTCACGCTCGCCGTGTTCGGCGTCATCGCCCTGATCGCACGGGGGGTGGAGAAGCTGTGAGCGAGCGTAGCGAGCGAACCCCCAAGAGCGGCGCGTGGCGCGAAGCGGCTGCCGAGCGTAGCGAGGTGGGCGCGTGAGTGCGGAGAACGTCGCAGGTCTCATCGTGGCCGTCGCCCTCGTCGGCTACCTCGTCGTGGCGCTGATCTACCCGGAGAAGTTCTGACATGGGCTCGACTCTCGCGGGCTGGCTGCAGGTCCTCGCCCTGGTGGGCGCGCTGGCCCTGTGCTACCGGCCCCTGGGCGACTACATCGCCCGCATCCTGACCACCTCCAAGCACCTCAGAGCGGAGAAGGCGCTCTACAGGGTGATCGGCGTGGACGCCGACGCCGACCAGCGCTGGCCGGTCTACCTGCGCTCGGTGCTGGCCTTCTCGGCCGTCTCCGTCCTCTTCCTCTACGGCCTGATCCGCCTCCAGCAGTGGCTGCCGCTCAACCTGGGCGTGCCGCGGATGGAGGGCCACCAGGCCTGGAACACCGCGATCTCCTTCGTCGCCAACACCAACTGGCAGTCCTACAGCGGCGAGGCCGCGATGGGGCACCTGGCCCAGATGGCCGGCCTGGCGGTGCAGAACTTCGTCTCCGCGGCCGTCGGCATCGCCGTGGTGGCGACCCTGATCCGCGGTTTCACGCGCAACCGGACCGACCGGGTCGGCAACTTCTGGGTGGACCTCACCCGGATCAGCGTGCGGCTGCTGCTGCCGGTCGCGATCGTCTTCGCCCTGGTCCTGGTGGCGAGCGGCGTGGTGCAGAACTTCCACGGCTTCCACGAGGTGACCACCCTGGCGGGCGACCCGCAGGCGGTCCCGGGCGGGACGGTGGCCTCGCAGGAGGTCATCAAGCTGCTGGGCACCAACGGCGGCGGCTTCTACAACGCCAACTCGGCGCACCCCTTCGAGAACCCGAGCGGCTTCTCCAACCTGGTCGAGGTCTTCCTCATCCTGCTGATCCCGTTCGCGCTGCCGCGCGCCTTCGGCCGGATGGTCGGCGACCACCGCCAGGGCTACGCGATCGTCTCGGTGATGGCGCTGTTCTGGATCGCCTCGACGGCGCTGATCACCTTCTCCGAGTCGCAGCACGCGGGCAGCGCCCTGCAGGCGGCCGGCGGGGCGCTGGAGGGCAAGGAGCAGCGCTTCGGCATCGCGGCCAGCTCGATGTTCGCGGCGTCGACGACGCTGACCTCGACCGGCGCGGTGAACTCCTTCCACGACTCGTACACCGCGTTCGGCGGCGGTCTGACGATGTTCGACATGATGCTGGGCGAGATCGCGCCCGGCGGTGTGGGCTCGGGCCTGTACGGGATGCTGGTGCTGGCGGTCGTGGCGGTCTTCGTGGCCGGCCTGATGGTCGGACGCACCCCGGAGTACCTGGGCAAGAAGCTCGGCGGCCGGGAGATGAAGTTCGCCTCCCTCTACATCCTGACCACCCCGACCATCGTGCTGGTCGGCACGGGTGTGGCGATGGCGCTGCCGGGCGAGCGGGCCGGGATGCTGAACACCGGTGCCCACGGCTTCTCCGAGGTGCTGTACGCGTTCACCTCGGGCGCGAACAACAACGGCTCGGCGTTCGGCGGCATCACCGTGAACACCGACTGGTACGACACCGCGATCGGCCTGGCGATGGTCTTCGGCCGGTTCGTGCCGATGGTCTTCGTCCTCGCCCTGGCCGGCGCGCTCGCGCAGCAGCAGCCGGTCCCCGCCACCCCGGGCACCCTGCCCACCCACAAGCCGCTGTTCGTGGGCCTGCTGTCGGGCGTCGTCCTGATCGTCGTCGGCCTCACCTACTTCCCGGCCCTGGCTCTCGGGCCGATCGCGGAAGGTCTCTCCTGATGTCGTCCACCCTTGCTGAGAAGCCGGCCCCGCAGCCGGAGACGGCGCCCGCCGAGGCGCCGCACAGAGCGGCCAGCGGCCTGCTGGACCCCAAGCTGATCGTGGCGTCCCTCCCGGACGCGGTGAAGAAGCTCGACCCCCGGGTGATGGTCAAGAACCCGGTGATGTTCGTGGTCGAGGTCGGCTCGATCGTCACCACCGTCTCCGCGATAGCCGACCCGAGCGTGTTCGCCTGGTCGATCACGGTGTGGCTCTGGCTGACCACCGTCTTCGCCAACCTGGCCGAGGCGGTCGCCGAGGGCCGCGGCAAGGCGCAGGCGGACACCCTGCGCCGCACCAAGACCGACACCCTGGCCCGCCGGCTGACCGACTGGCCGGCGTCCCGGGCCGAGGAGGAGGTGGCCGGCACCGCGCTGCGGCTCGGCGACCACGTGGTGGTCGAGGCCGGCCAGATCATCCCCGGCGACGGCGACGTCGTCGAGGGCGTCGCCTCGGTCGACGAGTCGGCGATCACCGGCGAGTCCGCTCCGGTGATCCGCGAGTCGGGCGGTGACCGCTCCGCGGTGACCGGCGGCACCAAGGTGCTGTCCGACCGGATCGTGGTGAAGATCTCCTCCGAGCCCGGCAAGACCTTCATCGACCGGATGATCGCCCTGGTCGAGGGCGCCGCCCGGCAGAAGACGCCCAACGAGATCGCGCTCAACATCCTGCTGGCCTCGCTGACCATCGTCTTCCTGATCGCGGTCGTCACCCTGCAGCCGATGGCGACCTACGCGGGCGCCCCGCAGTCGATGATCGTGCTGGTCGCGCTGATCGTGGCGCTGATCCCGACCACCATCGGCGCGCTGCTCTCGGCGATCGGCATCGCCGGTATGGACCGGCTGGTGCAGCGCAACGTGCTGGCGATGTCCGGCCGGGCCGTCGAGGCCGCCGGCGACGTCAACACCCTGCTGCTCGACAAGACCGGCACCATCACCCTCGGCAACCGCCAGGCCTCCGAGTTCCTCTCGGTGACCGGCGTGTCCACCGACGAACTGGCCGACGCCGCCCAGCTCTCCTCGCTGGCCGACGAGACGCCGGAGGGCCGCTCGATCGTCGTCCTCGCCAAGACCGGCTACGGCCTGCGGGCCCGCGCCCAGGGCGAGCTGACCCACGCCACCTGGGTGCCGTTCACGGCGCAGACCCGGATGTCCGGCGTCGACCTGGACGAACCCGAAGGCGTCCACCAGGTCCGCAAGGGCGCGGCCGCCGCCGTCGCCGCCTGGGTCACCGGCAACGGCGGCACCGTCACCGACGAGGTCTCCTCCCTGGTCGACGGCATCTCCGGGGCCGGCGGCACCCCGCTGGTCGTCGCCACCAGGATCGCCGACGCCCCGGCCCGCGTCCTCGGTGTCATCCACCTCAAGGACGTGGTCAAGGAGGGCATGCGCGAGCGGTTCGACGAACTGCGCCGGATGGGCATCAGGACCGTCATGATCACCGGCGACAACCCGCTGACCGCCCGGGCGATCGCGGAGGAGGCGGGCGTGGACGACTTCCTCGCCGAGGCCACCCCCGAGGACAAGATGGCCCTGATCAAGAAGGAGCAGGCCGGCGGCAAGCTGGTCGCGATGACGGGCGACGGCACCAACGACGCCCCCGCCCTCGCCCAGGCCGACGTCGGTGTCGCGATGAACACCGGCACCATGGCGGCCAAGGAGGCCGGCAACATGGTCGACCTGGACTCCAACCCCACCAAGCTGATCGAGATCGTCGAGATCGGCAAGCAGCTCCTCATCACCCGCGGCGCCCTGACCACCTTCTCCATCGCCAACGACGTCGCCAAGTACTTCGCGATCATCCCGGCGATGTTCGCGGCGGTCTACCCGGGCCTGGAGAAGCTGAACATCATGCACCTGCACAGCCCGCAGTCCGCGATCACCTCGGCGATCATCTTCAACGCCCTGGTCATCATCGGCCTCATCCCGCTGGCCCTGCGCGGCGTGCGCTACCGCCCCACCGACGCCGGCTCCCTGCTGCGCCGCAACATCGGCCTCTACGGCTTCGGCGGCCTGGTCGTCCCGTTCGTCGGCATCAAACTGATCGACCTGGTCGTCCAGTTCATCCCCGGCCTCAACTAGCAAGAGAGGAGAACGCATCATGTCCAAGCCCCTGCCCACCGCCGTGCGCACCTACCTCACCGCGCTGCGCGCCCTGCTGGTCCTGACGGTGCTCCTCGGCATCGCCTACCCGCTGCTGGTCACCGGCGTCGCCCAGGCCGTCTTCAACGACCAGGCCAACGGCTCGATCGTCGAGGCCGACGGCAAGGAGGCCGGCTCCAGCCTGCTCGGCCAGAACTTCAACCTGCCCAAGCAGGACCCGAACGACGCCGACGAGGCCCCCCGGCCGGACCCGCAGTGGTTCCAGCCGCGGCCCGGCGCCTACGACCCGAAGGCCTCCGGCGCCTCCAACCTGGGCCCCAACAGCGAGGACCTCACCAAGACCGTCGAGGAGCGCCGCCAGGCCGTCGCCGCGTTCGACGGCGTCGACCCGGCGAGCGTCCCGGCCGACGCGGTCACCGCCTCCGGCTCCGGCCTCGACCCGCACATCTCCACCGCCTACGCCGAGCAGCAGGTCGACCGGGTCGCCGGTGCCCGCGGCCTGCCGGCGGACACCGTCCGCAAGCTGGTCGGGAAGTACACCGACGGCCGCTCGCTGGGCTTCCTCGGACAGCCGGGCGTCAACGTCGTCCTGCTGAACAGGGCTCTGGAGGACCAGAAGTGACGGCCGTTCGGCCGAGCACCTGAGACGGGCCGATCCGGGCCGGGGAGACACCCCGGGCCCGGGTCGGCCCGCCGTCCGTCCCCCGTACGCCGCAGACGACGAAAGAGCAGCGCCCATGGCCCGCGACCTCACCCCCGGCACCGGCCACCGACGCGGCCGGCTGAGGGTGTACCTCGGCTCCGCCCCCGGTGTCGGCAAGACCTACCGGATGCTGGACGAGGCACGGCGCAGACAGGACCGCGGCGCCGACGTCGTCGTCGGCTACATCGAGTGCCACGGCCGCCGGCACACCGAGTCCATGCTGCACGGCCTGGAGGTCCTGCCCCGGGCCCACCGCTCCTACCGGGACGCCGACTTCGAGGAGATGGACCTCGACGCGGTGATCGCGCGCCGGCCCGCCGTCGTGCTGGTCGACGAGCTCGCCCACACCAACGTCCCCGGCGGGCGCAACGGCAAGCGCTGGCAGGACGTCGAGGAGCTGCTGGACGCCGGGATCGACGTCATCACCACCGTCAACATCCAGCACCTGGAATCGCTGAACGACGTCGTCCAGAAGATCACCGGCATCCCGCAGCGCGAGACCGTCCCGGACGAGGTGGTGCGCCGGGCCGACCAGATCGAACTCGTCGACATGGCCCCCCAGGCGCTGCGCCGCCGGATGGCCCACGGCAACGTCTACAGGGCGGAGAAGGTGGACGCCGCGCTCTCCCACTACTTCCGGGTCGGCAACCTCACCGCCCTGCGCGAACTCGCCCTGCTCTGGGTGGCCGGGCGGGTCGACGAGGGCCTGCGCGACTACCGGGCCAGCCACAACATCGACCGGGTCTGGGAGACCCGCGAGCGCGTCGTGGTCGCCCTCACCGGCGGACCCGAGGGCGAGACGCTGATCCGCCGCGCCGCCCGCATCTCCCGCCCGTCGCCCACCGCCACCCTTGGCCGAGGCGCTTCGCGCCGCCCCTCTCTCCGCACCGCCGGCGGCGACCTGCTCGCCGTCCACGTCACCCGCAGCGACGGCCTGGCCGGCGCCTCCTCCGGAGCCCTCGCCCAGCAGCGGCAGCTGGTGGAGACCCTCGGCGGCAGCTACCACGTGGTCGTCGGCGACGACATCCCCACCTCGCTGCTCGCCTTCGCCCGCGCCCACGACGCCACCCAGCTGGTGCTCGGCACCAGCCGGCGCGGCCGGATCACCCGCTTCCTCACCGGCCCCGGCATCGGCGAGACCACCGTGGACGCCTCCGAGGACATCGACGTCCACATGGTCACCCACGAGTTCACCGGCCGCGGCCGGCTGCCCGCGCTCGGCCGCCGCCACTCCCGGCGGCGCACCGTCGCCGGCTTCCTCGCCGGCCTGGTGGTGCCCTGGCTGCTGACCGCGCTGCTCTCGCAGTTCCACGAGACCGTCAACCTCACCACCGACGCGCTGATCTTCCAGCTCGGCGTGGTGATCGTCGCCCTGCTCGGCGGCGCGACCTCGGCCCTGCTGGCCTCGCTGGTCGCCTCGGTGCTGCTCAACTACTTCTTCATCCCGCCCGTCCACGACTTCACCATCGGCGAGACCAACAACATCATCGCCCTGGTGGTCTTCGCCGCCGTCGCGCTGACCGTCTCCACCGTGGTCGACCACGCCACCCGGCTCACCGCCCGGGCGGCCCGGGCCACCGCCGAGGCCGAGACGCTCTCCACCCTGGCCGGCAGCGTGCTGCGCGGCGCCGACGCGCTGCCCGCCCTGCTGGAGAAGTCCCGTACCGCCTTCGGGATGCGCACCGTCGCCCTGCTGGAACGCACCGGCGGCGAGGTGCTGGCCTCCTGCGACGCCTCCGCGGGCGCCGCCGGGGCCGCTCCCGCCGGCGCCGGCGCGGAGCCCGGGCCGGAACGGGACGAGGTGACCACCGAGGTCCCGGTCGGCGCCGACGCCGTGCTGGTCCTCACCGGCCGCCGGCTGCCCGCCGCCGACCAGCGGGTCCTCACCGCCTTCGCCGCGCACGTCGCCGCCGCCCTGGAACGCGACCGGCTCGCCGTGGTCGCCGCCGAGGTCGAACCGATCAAGGCCGCCGACCGGATGCGCACCGCCCTGCTCGCCGCCGTCAGCCACGACCTGCGCACCCCGCTGGCCGCCGCCCTCGCCTCGGTCGGCTCGCTGCGCAGCCCCGACGTCGAGTTCTCGCCCGAGGACCAGGCCGAACTGCTCGCCACCGCCGACGAGTCGCTGGTCAAACTCACCCGTCTGGTGGACAACCTGCTCGACATGAGCCGACTCCAGGCCGGCGCGCTCACCCTGCACCTCGCCGAGACCCACCTCGACGACATCCTGCCGCGCGCCCTCGACTCGCTCGCCGACCCGTACGCGCCCGTCCAGCCGCTCGATCTGGAGACCGTGCCGCCGGTGCTCGCCGACCCGCCGCTGCTGGAACGGGTGCTCGCCAACGTGATCACCAACGCCCTGCGGCACAACGCGCCCGGCGCGCCCGTGCTGGTCGCCGCCAGCCACCTGCGGGACCGCGTCGAGCTGCGGGTGATCGACCGCGGCCCCGGCATCGCCCCCGAGGACCGCGACCGGGTCTTCCTGCCCTTCCAGCGCCTCGGCGACACCGACAACACCACCGGCGTCGGCCTCGGCCTCGCGCTCTCCCGCGGCCTGGCCGAGGCCATGGGCGGCAGCCTGGAGGTCGAGGACACCCCCGGCGGCGGCACCACCATGCTGCTCACCCTGCCCGCGGCGCACGCGCCGTCGGCCGACCACCCCGCGGAGGCCCCCGCGTGAGCGAGATCCTCGTCGTCGACGACGAGCCGGCGCTGCTGCGCACCCTGCGGATCAACCTGGGCGCCCGGCAGTACGCCGTCCGCACCGCCGCCACCGGCGGCGAGGCCCTGGACCGCGCCGCGCGCAGCGCCCCCGACGCCGTCCTGCTCGACCTCGGCCTGCCCGACCTGGACGGCATGGACGTGCTGCGCGGCCTGCGCCGCCGCAGCGCGGTGCCGATCATCGTGCTCTCCGGCCGCTCCGGCGCCGCCGACAAGGTCGACGCGCTGGACGCGGGCGCCGACGACTACCTCACCAAGCCGTTCCTGATGGAGGAGCTGCTGGCCCGGCTGCGCGCCGTGCTGCGCCGCCCGCCGGTCGCCGGCCCGGCGCCCGCGCCGGTGATCGGCGACCACACGGTGGACCTCGACGCCACCACCGTGACCGGTCCGGACGGCCCGGTGCGGCTCACCCCGACCGAGTGGCGGATCCTCGCCCTGCTGCTGGCCAACCCGGGCCGGCTGGTGCCCGGGCGGCAGATCCTGCGCGAGGTCTGGGGGCCGGCCCAGGAGCGGCGCGGCAACTACCTGCGGGTCTACCTGGCCGGGCTGCGGCGGAAGCTGGAGCGCGATCCGGCCCGGCCGCGCCACCTGATCACCGAACCGGGAATCGGCTACCGCTACGAGCCCTGACCGGCCCACGCGTCAACGAGCCGTCAAGAGCGGCCTCCCGAACGACAACAGCCCGTCAAGACCCGCCGGAACCACCCGTTCGCGGGCATAGCGTCAGCGGTGAGGAAGCGGCGTCCCGCTCCATGTGGGGGATGCCTGGGGCGCCGCTTCGCCGCTCCGGCGAGGGGCGCGCGGTGGCCATGCCGCGCGCCCCGATCACTCGTTCGGCCCGCGCCCGTCCGTGCCGTCGGACTGCCGGGGCAGGGCCAGGGCCACGGTGTCGGCGAACTCCCGCACCGCGCTGGTCCGGCTGACCACCCGTCCGCTGTGCACCACCAGCCGGCTGTGCCCGCCCGCCAGCGCCCCGGCCAGGCTGTCCCCGCGCACCGCCAGCAACTCGGCCGGGAAACCGGCGTCCACCCGCACCGGCGGCAGCCCGAGCGCCAGCCGCGCCTGGTTGGACACCGCGTCGTACGCCCCGTCCACGTCCAGCACGCCGCCGGCCGCCAGCAGGTACGCGGCCTCCAGCGGATCGGCCCGACCGACCGGGTTGGCGCCGTCCCGCAGCGACCCGCTGCCGGCCGCCAGCGGCACCCGGGCCTTCACCAGCTCGCGCAGGAGCGCCGGCCGCAGCCCGGAGGGCAGGCCCTCCAGCCCCGCGCAGCCGCCGTTCTGCGGCAGGCAGACCACCCGGACCCCGGCGTTGGCCAGCACCGTCGAGGCGCCCGGCGCGAGCGCGCCGCACGGCCCGAGCACCACCCGGGGCCGCAGCGGTGCCAGCGCCCCGGCCAGCCGGGCGAGGCGGCCCGGGTCGGCGGCGGTGGTGTGCAGGTCCACCGCGCAGTCCGCCTCCCGGGCGGCCTCCAGCAGCAGCTGGACGTAGCCCGCCGGGTCCGGGTCCAGCTCGGGGCAGCCGCCGGCCGCGGTGGCGCCCAGCTTGAGCGCCTCCCGCAGCTGGGCCCGGCCGTCCGCCCCGGCCCGGCCGGTGAGCAGCCGGGGCATCGCCACGGCCTGCAGCTCGGCGAGGCCGCGCAGCGCCTGCTGGGCGGTGAGCACCGCCTCCAGCCGGCGCAGCCCGTGCACGTCGCCGATCCGGACGTGGGTGCGCTGGGCGGTCGCGCCGTAGCCGAGCGAGGTCAGCGCGGCCTCGGTGACCCGCCGGGTGAGCTCGGTGGGGGTCTCCGGCGGGGGCGCGGGCAGCGCGGCGGAGAACGCGACGTCGTAGTGGGCGTGCGCCTCGGCCGGGGCCGGCAGCAGCAGGTAGCCGCGCAGGTCGATCCGGGCCCCGGTGGTGACGGTGGGCCCCCCGGGGAGGGCGGGCAGCGGGCCGAGCCCGCCGGTGGTGCCGACGGCCTGGATCCGGTCGCCGCTGATCCGCACGTCCACCACCCGGCCGTCCGCCAGCCTGGCCCCGGTGAGCAGCAGGACGGGTCCGTGCCCGAGTGGATTGGCGGCCGGGCCGGGTCCGGGGTGCGGCCCGTCGGCGGCTGCGCTGTCCATCGCCAGGCTCCTCGCTCGCGTCCGGCTGCTGCTCGCGTCAATGAGCGACGAGCCTACGGGCGGCGGGCCCGGGGTGCCGGGAGGCGGGCAATAGTCGTATCGGGTCGGGCCGCGGCCGCGGGGGCCGGTCGAACGCCGGGCCTTCGATCGCTCAGCCGTGCGCGCCGCGGACCTGCGGACTTCGCCGCCGGATACGGATTTCACCTCTGGGCGCGGAACGTGTAATCTCTTCCTCGTTCGCCCCTATAGCTCAGTCGGTAGAGCGTCTCCATGGTAAGGAGAAGGTCTGCGGTTCGATTCCGCATGGGGGCTCTGGTGAGAAGGAGTCGGCTTCGGCCGTGCTCCGGATCACTGTGGCGGTGTAGCTCAGTTGGTAGAGCAAGCGGCTCATAATCGCTGTGTCACCGGTTCAAGTCCGGTCACCGCTACCCCGCGTAGTCGGTCGGGAGATCGCACTCCCGGTCGGCTACTCTTGTCTGTGTTCTTATTCATTGTCCAAGGAAGGCACTCCCGTGGCTGCCACCGATGTCCGCCCGAAGATCACGCTGGCCTGCGTGGAGTGCAAGGAGCGGAACTACATCACCAAGAAGAACCGGCGTAACGACCCGGACCGTCTTGAGATGAAGAAGCACTGCCCCCGCTGCAACTCGCACACCGCGCACCGCGAGACCCGCTGACCCTCACCGCAGGGCATCGGGCCTGTGTGAATTCAGGTCTCCGACTCCGGGCCGCATCCCTCACTGGGTTGCGGTCCGGAGTTTTTTTCGTTTGTCCACCGCGTTTCCGAGGAGCTCTGCCGATGGCACTCGACCCCTCCTTCATCGGGCGGACGTACCCGCCCACCGAGCCGTACGAGGTCGGCCGCGAGAAGATCCGTGAGTTCGCCGTCGCCGTGGGTGACGCCAACCCGGCGTACACCGACCCGGAGGCGGCCAAGGCTCTCGGCCACCCGGACGTCATCGCCCCGCCGACCTTCCCCATCGTGCTGAGCATGCGGGCCTCCGCCCAGGTGGTCACCGACCCGGAGCTCGGCCTGGACTACAGCCGGGTGGTGCACGGTGACCAGAAGTTCGCCTACACCCGCCCGGTGCGGGCCGGTGACCGGCTGACCGTCGTGGTCACCGTCGACAACATCAAGTCGCTGGCCGGCAACGACGTGCTCACCGTGCGCGGCGAGATCGCGGACGAGTCCGGCGAGCACGTGGTGACGTCCGTCATGACCCTGGTGGCCCGGGCCGCCGACGAGAAGGCGGGGGAGTGAGCCCGATGACGGTCCGCTACGACGAGGTCGAGGCCGGCACCGAGCTGCCGGCGCAGTCCTTCCCGGTGACCCGCGCCACTCTGGTGCAGTACGCGGGGGCCTCCGGCGACTTCAACCCGATCCACTGGAACGAGAAGGTCGCCCTGGAGGTCGGCCTGCCCGACGTCATCGCGCACGGCATGTTCACCATGGCCGAGGCGGTCCGGGTGGTCACCGACTGGGTCGGCGACCCGGGCGCGGTGGTCGAGTACGGCGTCCGGTTCACCCGCCCGGTGCCGGTGCCCAACGACGGCGCCGGCTCGGTGATCGAGGTCACCGGCAAGGTGGCCAAGCTGCTCGACGACCGCAAGGTGCAGGTCGACCTGGTGGCGACCTACGCGGGCCAGAAGGTGCTCGGCATGTCCCGGGCGGTCGTCCGGCTGGCCTGAGCGCAGCCCCGGCGGGGGAGCGTACGGGGCCCCCGTACGCTGGGGGGCGTGCTGGAAGAACTCGACGCCCCCCTCGCCCCGCTGACCACGCTGCGGCTCGGCGGCCCGGCCCGCCGCCTGGTGACCGCGCACACCGACGACGAGGTGATCGCCGCCGTCCGCGCCGCGGACGCGGCGGGGGAGCCGCTGCTGGTGATCGGCGGCGGCTCCAACCTGGTGATCGGTGACGCCGGCTTCCCCGGCACCGTCCTGCGGATCGCCACCACCGGCTTCGCCCTGGACGGCACAACGCTGGAGCTGGCGGCCGGCGAGGTCTGGGCCGACGCGGTGGCCCGCACCGTCGAGGCGGGCCTGGCCGGCATCGAGTTCCTGGCCGGCATCCCCGGCTCGGCCGGCGCCACCCCGGTGCAGAACGTCGGCGCGTACGGCCAGGAGGTCGCCCAGACGGTCACCGAGGTGGTCGCCTACGACCGCCGCACCGGCGAGAGCGTCACCCTCGGCAACGAGGCCTGCGCCTTCTCCTACCGGCACAGCCGCTTCAAGGCGGACCCGGAGCGCTACGTGGTGCTGCGGGTGCGCTTCGCGCTGGAGGACGCCGCCGGGCGCTCCACCCCGGTCCGCTACGCCGAGGTCGCCAAGCACTTCGGGGTGGCCCAGGACGAGCGGGTCGGCCTGCGCGAGGCGCACGACGCGGTGCTCGGCCTGCGGGCGGGCAAGGGCATGGTGCTGGACGCCGCGGACCACGACACCTGGTCGGCCGGCTCCTTCTTCACCAACCCGGTGCTGAGCGCCGAGCAGTACGCCGCCTTCCTGGCGGTGGCCGCCGGGCGCGAGCTGACCGCCCCCGCCTACCCGGCGCCGGACGGTCGCACCAAGACCTCGGCCGCCTGGCTGATCGACAAGGCCGGGTTCGGCAAGGGCTACGGCAGCGGCCCGGCGACCCTCTCCACCAAGCACACCCTGGCGCTCACCAACCGCGGCGCCGCCACCACCGAGGACCTGCTCGCCCTGGCCCGGGAGATCCGGGACGGCGTGCGGGCGGCCTTCGGGGTGGAGCTGGTCAACGAGCCGGTCATGGTGGGCGTCAGCCTGTAGTGCCCGCTCAGGCGGTCAGCCAGGTGTCGATGTCGGCCAGCAGTTCCTTCCTGACGCTCTCCGGCGCGCACGAGCCGCGCACCGACTGGCGGGCCAGCTCGGCCAGCTCCTGGTCGGAGAAGCCCAGGACGTCACGGGCCAGGTCGTACTGGGCGGCGAGCCGGGTGCCGAACAGCAGGGGGTCGTCGGCGCCGAGCGCGAGCGGCACCCCCGCGTCGAACAGCCGCCGCAGCGGGACGTCCCCGGGGTTCTCGTAGACGCCGAGCGAGACGTTGGAGGACGGGCAGACCTCGCAGGTGATCTGACGGTCGGCCAGCCGCTGCATCAGCCGCTCGTCCTCGGCGGCGCGCACGCCGTGGCCGATCCGGCCGGCGCCGAGGTCGTCCAGGCAGTCCCGGACGGACTCCGGGCCGGCCAGCTCGCCGCCGTGCGGGGCGGCCAGCAGCCCGCCCTTGCGGGCGATGTCGAAGGCCCGGTCGAAGTCCCGGGCCAGGCCGCGCCGCTCGTCGTTGGAGAGGCCGAAGCCGACCACGCCCCGGTCGGCGTACCGGACGGCGAGGCGGGCCAGCGTCCGGGCGTCCATCGGGGACTTCATCCGGTTGGCGGCGACCAGGACCCGGATGCCGACCCCGGTGGCCGCGGCGGCGTCGTCCACCGCGTCCAGGATCAGCTCCAGGGCGGGGATCAGGCCGCCCAGCCGGGGTGCGTAGGAGGTCGGGTCGACCTGGATCTCCAGCCAGCGGGAGCCGTCCCGCCGCTCGTCCTCGGCGGTCTCCAGGACCAGCCGGCGGATGTCGCTCTCGTCGCGCAGGCAGGAGCGGGCGGTGTCGTAGAGGCGCTGGAAGCGGAACCAGCCGCGTTCGTCGGTGGCCCGCAGCTTGGGGGGCTCGTCGGAGCTGAGCGCCTCCGGCAGCCGGACCCCGTGCTTGTCGGCCAGTTCGAGCAGGGTGGCCGGGCGCATCGAGCCGGTGAAGTGCAGGTGCAGGTGGGCCTTCGGAAGGTCCCTGACGTCTCGCGGGTTCAGCAGGCGTTCCATTCACGAATCCTGCCGCATCGGGGGGTGCTACGGGAACCGCCCTCTTTCCGTCCCCCGAAGGGGTGAAAAGAGGGCGGTCCGGTCAGCGGCGGCCGACCTGGTTCTCCGAGGGTCAGTCGCGCGCTTCCGACAGCAGCTTCTGGATGCGGCCGACGCCCTCGGCGAGGTCGGCGTCGCCCAGCGCGTAGGAGAGCCGCAGGTAGCCGGGGGTGCCGAAGGCCTCACCGGGGACGACCGCGACCTCGGCCTCGTCCAGGATCAGCGAGGCCAGCTCGGCGGAGGTCTGCGGGCGCTGCCCGCGGATCTCCTTGCCCAGCAGGGCCTTGACCGACGGGTAGACGTAGAACGCGCCCTCGGGCTCGGGGCAGACCACGCCGTCGATCTCGTTGAGCATCCTCACGATGGTGCGCCGGCGCCGGTCGAAGGCGGTGCGCATCTCGTGCACGGCCGAGAGGTCGCCGGCCACGGCGGCCAGGGCGGCGCGCTGGGCCACGTTGGAGACGTTCGAGGTGGCGTGCGACTGCAGGTTGGTCGCGGCCTTGACGACGTCCTTGGGACCGATCACCCAGCCCACCCGCCAGCCGGTCATCGCGTAGGTCTTGGCGACGCCGTTGACCACGATGGTCTTGTCGGCCAGCTCGGGCAGCAGGGCCGGCAGCGAGGTGAACTCCGCGTCGCCGTAGACCAGGTGCTCGTAGATCTCGTCGGTGAGCACCCACAGCCCGTGCTCCAGCGCCCAACGGCCGATCGCCTCGGCCTCGGCCCGGGTGTACACCGCGCCGGTCGGGTTGGACGGCGAGACGAACAGCACCACCTTGGTGTTCTCGGTGCGGGCGGCCTCCAGCTGCTCGACCGAGACCTTGTAGCCGGTGGTCTCGTCGGTCACGACCTCCACCGGCACGCCGCCGGCCAGCTGGATCGACTCGGGGTAGGTGGTCCAGTACGGCGCCGGGACGATGACCTCGTCGCCCGGGTCGAGGATCGCCGCGAACGCCTCGTAGATCGCCTGCTTGCCGCCGTTGGTCACCAGCACCTGGGAGGCGTCCACCGCGTAGCCGGAGTCGCGCAGCGTCTTGGCCGCGATCGCCTCCTTGAGCTCCGGCAGGCCGCCGGCCGGGGTGTAGCGGTGGTTCTTCGGGTCGCGGCAGGCCTCGACGGCCGCCTCGACGATGTAGTCCGGGGTGGGGAAGTCCGGCTCGCCGGCGCCGAAGCCGATGACCGGACGGCCGGCCGCCTTCAGGGCCTTGGCCTTGGCGTCCACGGCGAGGGTGGCGGACTCGGCGATGGCGCCGATCCGGGCGGAGACGCGGCGGTCGGCGGGGCGGACGGAACTGTCGGGCTGCGGGGTGGAAGCGCTCATGCCTGCATCGTCGCAGACCGCACACGGGCCGGGCATGGCGGTTTCACCATATGTACGGGGCCGTCCACATCGCGGCCGGTGGGGCCCGGGTGACGGCCGGAAAAGAAGAGGTTCGACCAAACGCCCTCCGACCACGTACACTCACTGCTCGACGGACACCGAGCGAACCGGATCCTCCGCCGCCGTGCAGAACCTGTACGGGGATCAGCGGAAGATGCGGTAGGTTGGTGGTCGCTACTGGGGCCGCGAGGTTCCGTAGGGCAATAGCTCAATTGGTAGAGCACCGGTCTCCAAAACCGGCGGTTGGGGGTTCAAGTCCCTCTTGCCCTGCTGCTTGATCCGTATTCAGCCCGTTCGCTCCGAAGAGCGAGCGGGCTTGATGCGGAGAGGGCGCCGATCAGCACCGTTAGCCGGCCGCTCGTGCCCTTCTCGGGCACGCAGTCGACGTCCGGCAGGACCCGGATTCAGGTGAGGACGAGTGACGGAGACCACGGGCTCCACCGCAACGCCTGAGAGCGGCAACCCCGAGGGGACCGACGGCGCTGCCGAGACCACGCCCGCTGAGGGCGAGTCGCGCCGCAAGCGCTCTGGCGACAAGAAGTCCGGCAAGCGCGGCAAGAAGGGCGTCTTCGCCCGGCTCGCGCTGTTCTACCGGCAGATCATCGCCGAGCTCCGCAAGGTCGTGTGGCCGACCCGCAACCAGCTGATGAGCTACACCAGCGTCGTGGTCGTGTTCGTCGTGATCGTGATGGCCTTCGTGTGGGGCCTCGACTACGGCTTCGCCAAGGCCGCCCTCTGGATCTTCGGCTGACACAGCCGTCCACCTTCGAATCAGCTTCCCCGACCCGGGCCGGTCCTCGGCCCGGGTCGAGCTGTCTGCGTCGGCGGGACGAGGCCGCTACCGTTGACTCGGTACTGTTGAAGTCTCCGGGGCGAACGTCCGGCGACCGCGTGAGCGGAGCGTCGCCGGTCCGTCGCGGAGCGCGCCACCTTCACCATCTCCAGGAAAGAAGCAGCCACCGTGTCTGAGTCCCCCCTGTACGACGCCGACGAGACCGTCCGCGCGGCGGATGTCGCCGCCGAGGACGCGGCCGAGCTGGCTGACGACGTCGAGACCGACGAGCAGCAGATCGTGGACGCCGTCGACGCCGACGAGGACGAGACCGAGGCCTACGACGAGGCCGAGGCCGGGGAGTCGGCCGAGGAGGCCGCGCTGCACGTGGAGTCCGACGAGGAGCCTGCCGAGGAGGCCGCCGCCGAGGAGGCCGACGAGACCGAGGCCGAGCCGGCCGTCGAGGTCGACCCGGTCGCCAAGTTCCGCGAGGACCTGCGGTTCATGCCGGGCGAGTGGTACGTGATCCACACCTACGCCGGCTACGAGAACCGGGTGAAGCAGAACCTGGAGCAGCGCGCCGTCTCCCTCAACGTCGAGGAGTACATCTTCCAGGCCGAGGTGCCGCAGGAGGAGGTCGTCCAGATCAAGAACGGCGACCGCAAGACCATCCGCCAGAACAAGCTCCCCGGCTACGTCCTGGTGCGCATGGACCTCACCCCGGAGTCCTGGGGCGTCGTGCGCAACACCCCCGGTGTCACCGGCTTCGTCGGCAACGCCTACGACCCGTACCCGCTGACCCTGGACGAGGTCGTCAAGATGCTCGCCCCCGACGTGGAGCGCCAGGCCGCGAAGGAGGCCGGCAAGCCCTCGCCGGTCAAGCCCAGCGAGATCCAGGTGCTCGACTTCGAGGTCGGCGACTCGGTCACCGTCACCGACGGCCCGTTCGCCACCCTGCAGGCGACCATCAACGAGATCAACCCCGACTCGAAGAAGGTCAAGGGCCTGGTCGAGATCTTCGGCCGGGAGACCCCGGTCGAGCTCTCCTTCGACCAGATCCAGAAGAACTAGTCGTACGGTCTTCGGATTCGGGGCGGGGCCGAGGGCCCCGCCCCGAATCCGTTTTGGTCCAGCGACGCCGAGGCGTTAGCCTGGTCCGATGTGTGTGCTGGCGACCGGGTGTCGCCCCGGATCGGCACACACCAGCAATCACCTCTCGGAAGGACCCGGAGAGACATGCCTCCCAAGAAGAAGAAGGTCACGGGGCTTATCAAGCTCCAGATCAACGCCGGTGCGGCCAACCCGGCTCCGCCGGTCGGCCCCGCGCTGGGTCAGCACGGCGTCAACATCATGGAGTTCTGCAAGGCCTACAACGCCGCGACCGAGTCGCAGCGCGGCATGATCGTGCCGGTGGAGATCACGGTCTACGAGGACCGTTCCTTCACCTTCATCACGAAGACGCCGCCGGCCGCGCGCCTCATCCTGAAGGCCGCCGGTATCGAGAAGGGCTCCAGCGAGCCGCACAAGACCAAGGTCGCGAAGCTCACCAGCGCCCAGGTCCGCGAGATCGCCACCACGAAGATGCCCGACCTGAACGCCAACGACCTGGACGCCGCGGCGAAGATCATCGCCGGCACCGCCCGGTCGATGGGCATCACCGTCGAGGGCTGATCACCCCTTCTCGTTCCCCGTGGTAGGGCCTGCGCTGGCCCGTGAATACCACAACTCCCATCACCATTCAGGAGCAGCTATGAAGCGCAGCAAGGCCCTGAAGGCCGCGGACGCCCAGGTCGACCGCGAGCGCCTTTACGCCCCCCTCGAGGCCGTCCGCCTCGCCAAGGCGACCAGCACCAGCAAGTTCGACGGCACCGTCGAGGTCGCCATGCGTCTGGGCGTCGACCCGCGCAAGGCCGACCAGATGGTCCGCAGCACCGTGATCCTCCCGCACGGCACCGGTAAGACCGCTCGGGTCCTGGTCTTCGCGACCGGCGAGCGTGCCGAGGCCGCGCGTGCTGCGGGTGCCGACATCGTCGGTGCCGACGAGCTCATCGACGAGGTCGCCAAGGGCAAGCTGGACTTCGACGCCGTCGTCGCCACCCCGGACCTCATGGGCAAGGTCGGCCGTCTCGGCCGCGTGCTCGGTCCCCGTGGCCTGATGCCGAACCCGAAGACCGGCACCGTCACCCCCGATGTCGCCAAGGCCGTCAACGACATCAAGGGCGGCAAGATCGAGTTCCGCGTCGACAAGCACTCGAACCTGCACTTCATCATCGGTAAGGCCTCCTTCACCGACGAGCAGCTGGTCGAGAACTACGCCGCCGCGCTGGACGAGGTGCTCCGCGCCAAGCCGTCCGCCGCCAAGGGCCGCTACATCAAGAAGACCGCGTTCTCGACCACCATGGGCCCCGGCATCCTGGTGGACCCGAACCGCACCCGCAACCTCCTCGTCGAGGAGGACCCGGCCGCGGTCTGATCGCAGTCGACGTCCGTACGGCGGGCCCGTACCCCCTTCGCCGGGGGTGCGGGCCCGCCGTCGTTTCCCGATCGATACCCCCGGCGGGGGGAACCGGCCCGCGGTCCGTCGTACGCTCGCCCGGTCCGCCCGCGCGCTCCCGCCCCCAGGGGGCGCCGCCGTCCGACCGCCGGAGAGTGCCGTGCCCGCCCTTCGCCCCGCCGCCAAGGGGGCGGCCCTGCTGATGCTCGCCGCCGGCCTGACCGCCTGCAGCGTGCTGGCCGTCTCCGGTGACCGCACCCCGATCAGCGACCGCCCCACCGTGCGCCCGCCCCGGCAGGTGCTGCTGTCCGCCTCCCAGCGGCTGGACGACGCCGGCGGGGCCAGGGTCCAGGTGGTCCAGGAGGGCCCGGCCGGGCGGCGCAGCGCCGACGGGGCGCTCTCCTGGGGCGCCCACGACACGGCCGAGCTGACCGTCACCGACGAGCTGGGCACCGGACGGCTGCAGGGCCGGAACGGCGCGCTGGAGCTCGGCTACCCGGGAGCGGCGTCCAGGACGGCGGAGCGGGCCGGGGCGGAGTCGCTGGACCCGCGGGCGGCGGCGAACGGCGCGAACGGAACGGCCGGCTGGGCGGGCGGCTGGATCACCGGCCTGCTGTCCAACCCGGGCGGCCCGGCGCGCGCGATGGCGCTCGCCGGCAAGCTCACCCCGCTCGGCGGCGAGCAGTTGAACGGTGGGACGGTCGCGCACTACCGCGGCACCGCGTCACCGGCGGACTACTTCGGCGCCGACGAGGGGCTGAGCCCCGCCCGGCTGACCGAACTGCTCGGCTACTACGAGCGGAACGGGGTCGGCACGCTCGAGTACGACTTCTGGGTGGCCCCCGGGGACCGGCTGCTGCGGGTGCGCTCCACGGTCCGCGGCGCGGCCGGCGCGGTGGTGACCACCACGGACGTCGCCGAGGGCGCCGAGACCGCCACCGAGCCGTCGGCCGACCCCTCCGCCACGCCGGTGCCGTAGGGCCCGCGCGGCGGGTCGTGCGGCCGAGTGGCGGGGGGTGCCACCGGGCCGCGCGAGGCCGGGTGGCAAGGTGGGCGGGACGCAGTGTTCGGACGGGGAGGCGTGGATGGCGGTGCGGCAGCGGCTGGCGGCGGTGGTCACCGTCGCGGTGCTGGCTGCCGGGTGCAGCTCGGCCGGCACCCCGGAGCCGTCCCCTTCGTCGAGCGCGCCCGGCTCCCCGACGCCGACGCCCAGCAGCGCCTCGCCGACCTGGCCGGCCAAGCCGACCGACCGCTCCCCGCACGGGGTGCTGCTCTCCTCCCAGCTGGCGATGCAGACCGCCCGCCGGGCCAAGGTGAGCTACCGGCTGGGCGCGGACGCCGGCTCCGGGCCGCTGTTCTGGCAGCCGAAGACCGCGCTCCAGGTCAAACGTTCCACCCCGGCCGCCGCCGAGCAGCTGATCGTCGTGGACACCGTCGCCTACGAGGGCGGTGACGCGGCCACCGCGGCCCGGCAGGGCGGCAGGCACTGGGAGCGGTTCGCCGGGCCGCAGGGCCCGGACGGGCACCGGGAGATCCCCTACGCGGGGCTGATCGACCTGCTCAATCCGGTGGTGGCGCTGGCCGCCGCGACCGCCGACGGGACCACCGCCCAGTACGTCGGCGAGGAGAAGTTCGAGGACTCGACGGTCGAGCACTACCGGGTGACCACCGACGCGGCCCGCTACGCGGCGGCGCAGACCCAGCTCAGCGGGGCCCGCCGGGAGGGCCTGCGGACCGCGCTGGCCCCCGGCGGCTCGGCCTCGCTCACCCTGGACCTCTGGCTGAACGACAAGGACCAGCTGGTCCGGATGGAGCGCACCGGCACCGGGGACAGCGGCCGGCTGGACGATTCGGTGGTCTACACCGAGCCCGGCGGCCCGCTCTCGGTGCAGGCCCCGGCGGAGTCGGACACCGTGGACACCGGCACCCGCAGCGTCTCCCCGCTGGCCCGCTGAGCCCGCCGGGCCCGGTCCGCCGGGCGCCGGCCGGGGGCGATTTGCCCCGGACGGCGGCGTCCGGCTAGTGTTACCCAAGCCAAAGACCGCTGGTTGTCGCCGTGCACCCGCAAGGGAGTGCGCGACCGAAGGACCTGCGCTTCGCGCGCAGGCAGCCCGCGCAGGACTGTTTGGAGCTTTGACCTCCGGGTCGCGTGCCCCGCACGTGGATCCGTCGAGTTCACGCCGAGCCCCGTGCGCCTGCGCACCGGGGCTCATCTGCTTTTCCGCAGGGGCTTTCCTCCGTCCGGTGGTTCGAGGCGCGAATGGTCGACTCTCGCGGTCGGCCCGACTTCGACATCACGGAAGGAGGCGTACGCCTATGGCTAGGCCCGACAAGGCTGCCGCCGTCGCCGAGATCACGGAGCTTTTCCGTGGCTCGAACGCGGCTGTGCTGACCGAGTACCGCGGTCTCACGGTGAAGCAGGTCAAGACCCTGCGTCGCTCGCTGGGTGACAACGCCCAGTACGCCGTGGTGAAGAACACGCTGACCAAGATCGCGGCCAACGAGGTCGGGATCACGGAGCTGGACGACCTGTTCGCCGGTCCGACGGCTGTCGCCTTCGTCACCGGTGACCCGGTGGAGTCGGCGAAGGCTCTGCGTGACTTCGCCAAGGAGAACCCTGCTCTCGTCATCAAGGGCGGTGTCCTTGACGGCAAGGCGCTGTCCGCCGACGAGATCAAGAAGCTCGCGGACCTCGAGTCCCGCGAGGTGCTGCTCGCCAAGCTGGCGGGTGCCCTGAAGGCCAAGCAGTCCCAGGCTGCCGCGCTCTTCCAGGCCCTGCCGTCGAAGCTCGTCCGCACCGTGGACGCGCTGCGCGACAAGGTCGAGCAGGGCGGTGCCGGTACGCCGGCTCCCGCCGCCGAGGAGACCGCGGCCGAGTAATCGGCCGGGGCCTTGCCTCGCTGCGGGCCCGTACGCCCGCCAACCCGTACATCCGGCACCACCTGCCGATTTAGTGGAAGGACGCCAATCATGGCGAAGCTGACCCAGGACGAGCTGCTCGCGCAGTTCGAGGAGCTCACCCTCATCGAGCTGGCCGCGTTCGTGAAGGCCTTCGAGGACAAGTTCGACGTCACCGCTGCCGCCCCGGTCGCCGTTGCCGGCATCGCCGGCCCGGTCGCCACCGAGGCCGCTGCCGAGGAGCAGGACGAGTTCGACGTCATCCTCGAGTCGGCCGGCGACAAGAAGATCCAGGTCATCAAGGAGGTGCGCACCCTGACCTCCCTCGGCCTGAAGGAGGCCAAGGACCTCGTTGACACCGCTGGTGCCAAGGTCCTGGAGAAGGTTGCCAAGGACGTTGCCGAGAAGGCCAAGGCTGCCCTCGAGGGCGCCGGCGCCAAGGTCACCGTCAAGTGACTCTCCGCCCCCTCTGAGGGGGCTGCGGGCCGGGCCGATCACCCTTGCGGGTGGTCGGCCCGGCCTTTTTCGTACCCGCGTGCGGGCGGCGGGGCCGGCGCCGGACACACCGGTGTGGCCGAACGCCCACTCGGCACTGTCGGTGCGGCCGGGTATGGTGATCGCTGTCATCGGGTGCGGCCCCGACCACGGCTTCTGTAACGCCGGGGTGGTCCGGCGCGATGGAGGGGTCGAGGTCCGCGCCGGAGGCGGGCCCTTGACGAACCTGGCACGGCGCGCGATTCTCAAGGCGCGAGTCCGCCCGGTTGGTCCGCCGCCGGATGCATAACCGGCGGCTCCGGAGGGAAGTGACTCCACGTGAGTCGTGGGGCCCGGCGAGTCCGGGCCGATGCAGTACCCGGCGGGCGTCCGCGCCCGACGGCTACCGGGAGGAGTCTCCGATTCGGTTTCCGAATCAGAGCTGGACAGCAGTGTCGCCTTTGGCTACACTGTCCCTTTGCGCTGCCTGTTAGCTGCTCCGTGACTCGTCGCCCGGAGTCGGCGTTGCCCTGAAGGGGTCTGGCATCGCCTCCGCAAAGCGGCTCTGACCTGGGGTTTCGACCTCGGCAGAGGCCAGTGGCGAGGAGGCGGGACCAAGCCCGTGAAGGCCCGGCTGGTACGCGCGTAGTGAGCTCCGAGCCCTCGGAAGGACCCCCCTCTTGGCCGCGCCGCGCAACGCCTCGAACAATTCCGCCGCATCCACCGCCCCGCTCCGCGTCTCGTTCGCGAAGATCAAGGAGCCCCTCGAGGTCCCGAACCTCCTGGCCCTGCAGACCGAGAGCTTTGACTGGCTGCTCGGCAACGCGGCCTGGAAGTCCCGCGTCGAGGAGGCGCTGGAGAACGGTCTGGACGTCCCCACCAAGTCCGGTCTGGAGGAGATCTTCGAGGAGATCTCCCCGATCGAGGACTTCAGTGGGTCGATGTCCCTGACCTTCCGCGACCACCGTTTCGAGCCGCCGAAGAACTCCATTGACGAGTGCAAGGACCGCGACTTCACGTTCGCGGCCCCGCTCTTCGTCACGGCCGAGTTCACCAACAACGAGACCGGTGAGATCAAGTCTCAGACGGTCTTCATGGGCGATTTCCCGCTCATGACCCACAAGGGCACGTTCGTGATCAACGGCACCGAGCGTGTCGTCGTCTCGCAGCTCGTCCGCTCCCCGGGTGTGTACTTCGACTCCACCCTGGACAAGGTCTCCGACAAGGAGATCTACTCCTGCAAGGTCATCCCCTCGCGTGGTGCCTGGCTGGAGATGGAGATCGACAAGCGCGACATGGTCGGCGTCCGCATCGACCGCAAGCGCAAGCAGTCGGTCACCGTGCTGCTCAAGGCGCTCGGCTGGACCAACGAGATGATTCTCGAGGAGTTCGGCGAGTACGAGTCGATGCGCGCCACCCTGGAGAAGGACCACACCCAGGGCCAGGACGACGCGCTGCTGGACATCTACCGCAAGCTGCGTCCGGGCGAGCCGCCGACGCGCGAGGCCGCGCAGACGCTGCTGGAGAACCTGTACTTCAACCCGAAGCGCTACGACCTCGCCAAGGTCGGCCGCTACAAGGTGAACCGCAAGCTCGGCAACGCCGAGTCGCTGGACTCCGGTGTGCTCACCGAGCCCGACATCATCAACGCGATCAAGTACCTGGTCAAACTGCACGCCGGCGAGGTCGACTGGCGTGACGAGACCGGCCGCGACATCGTGGTCGAGGTCGACGACATCGACCACTTCGGCAACCGCCGCCTGCGCAACGTGGGCGAGCTCATCCAGAACCAGGTCCGTACGGGTCTCGCCCGTATGGAGCGCGTCGTGCGCGAGCGCATGACCACCCAGGACGTCGAGGCGATCACGCCGCAGACCCTGATCAACATCCGGCCGGTCGTCGCCTCCATCAAGGAGTTCTTCGGCACCAGCCAGCTGTCCCAGTTCATGGACCAGACGAACCCGCTGTCGGGCCTGACCCACAAGCGCCGTCTGTCCGCCCTCGGCCCCGGCGGTCTCTCCCGTGAGCGCGCCGGCTTCGAGGTCCGTGACGTGCACCCCTCGCACTACGGCCGCATGTGTCCGATCGAGACCCCCGAAGGCCCGAACATCGGTCTGATCGGCTCGCTGGCCTCGTACGGCCGGGTCAACGCGTTCGGCTTCATCGAGACCCCGTACCGCAAGGTCGTCGACGGCGTGGTCACCGAGCAGGTCGACTACCTGACCGCCGACGAGGAGGACCGCTACGTCATCGCCCAGGCGAACGCCCCGCTGACCGCGGACCTGCACTTCGCCGAGCCCCGCGTCCTGGTCCGCCGCCGTGGTGGCGAGATCGACTACATCCCGGGCACCGAGATCGACTACATGGACGTCTCGCCGCGCCAGATGGTGTCGGTCGCGACCGCCATGATCCCGTTCCTCGAGCACGACGACGCCAACCGCGCGCTCATGGGCTCGAACATGATGCGCCAGGCGGTGCCGCTGCTGAAGAGCGAGGCCCCGCTGGTCGGTACCGGCATGGAGTACCGCTGCGCCGTCGACGCCGCCGACGTCATCACCGCCGAGAAGGCGGGTGTCGTCCAGGAGGTCTCGGCCGACTACGTCACCGTGGCCAACGACGACGGCACGTACACCACGTACCGCGCCGCCAAGTTCACCCGCTCGAACCAGGGCACCGCCTTCAACCAGAAGGTGCTCGTGGACGAGGGCGCCCGGGTCGAGGTCAACCAGGTGCTGGCCGACGGCCCGTGCACCGACGAGGGCGAGATGGCCCTCGGCAAGAACCTGCTCGTGGCGTTCATGTCGTGGGAGGGCCACAACTACGAGGACGCGATCATCCTGTCGCAGCGCCTCGTGCAGGACGACGTCCTCTCCTCGATCCACATCGAGGAGCACGAGGTCGACGCCCGTGACACCAAGCTCGGCCCCGAGGAGATCACCCGGGACATCCCGAACGTCTCCGAGGAGGTCCTCGCCGACCTCGACGAGCGCGGCATCATCCGCATCGGCGCCGACGTCGTCACCGGCGACATCCTGGTCGGCAAGGTCACCCCGAAGGGCGAGACCGAGCTGACCCCGGAGGAGCGCCTGCTCCGCGCGATCTTCGGCGAGAAGGCCCGTGAGGTCCGCGACACCTCGCTGAAGGTCCCGCACGGTGAGTCCGGCAAGGTCATCGGCGTGCGCGTGTTCGACCGCGAGGAGGGCGACGAGCTTCCCCCGGGTGTCAACCAGCTGGTCCGCGTCTACGTGGCCCAGAAGCGCAAGATCACCAACGGTGACAAGCTCGCCGGCCGTCACGGCAACAAGGGCGTCATCTCCAAGATCCTGCCGGTCGAGGACATGCCGTTCCTGGAGGACGGCACCCCGGTCGACATCATCCTCAACCCGCTGGGCGTCCCGTCCCGAATGAACCCGGGACAGGTCCTGGAGATCCACCTCGGGTGGCTCGCCAAGCAGGGCTGGGACGTCTCCGGCCTCGCCGACGAGTGGGCCAAGCGCCTGCAGGTGATCGGCGCCGACAGCGTCGAGGGTGGCACCAACCTCGCCACCCCGGTCTTCGACGGCGCCCGCGAGGACGAGATCACCGGTCTGCTGGACCACACCACGCTCACCCGTGACGGCGAGCGCCTGGTGAACTCCACCGGCAAGGCCCGGCTGTTCGACGGCCGCTCCGGCGAGCCGTTCCCGATGCCGATCTCGGTCGGCTACATGTACATCCTCAAGCTGCACCACCTGGTCGACGACAAGCTGCACGCCCGCTCGACCGGTCCGTACTCGATGATCACCCAGCAGCCGCTCGGTGGTAAGGCGCAGTTCGGTGGTCAGCGCTTCGGTGAGATGGAGGTGTGGGCCCTTGAGGCATACGGCGCCGCGTACGCGCTGCAGGAGCTGCTCACCATCAAGTCCGACGACGTTCTCGGCCGCGTGAAGGTCTACGAGGCCATCGTCAAGGGCGAGAACATCCCCGAGCCCGGCATTCCCGAGTCCTTCAAGGTCCTCATCAAGGAAATGCAGTCGCTCTGCCTCAACGTGGAGGTGCTGTCCTCGGACGGCCAGTCCATCGAGATGCGGGACTCCGACGAGGACGTCTTCCGCGCCGCCGAGGAGCTCGGCATCGACCTGTCCCGGCGCGAGCCGAGCAGCGTCGAAGAGGTCTGACGGAGGTGGGGCCGGCTGCCCGCTGAGCAGCCGGCCCGCCCCCAGGCCCCCCTCAGACCACACGAACGACTCTCGACTTACGAAAGAGGGCTTGACGACCAGTGCTTGACGTCAACTTCTTCGACGAGCTCCGCATCGGCCTGGCCACCGCCGACGACATCCGCCAGTGGTCGCACGGCGAGGTCAAGAAGCCGGAGACCATCAACTACCGCACCCTGAAGCCCGAAAAGGACGGCCTCTTCTGCGAGAAGATCTTCGGCCCCACCCGGGACTGGGAGTGCTACTGCGGTAAGTACAAGCGCGTCCGCTTCAAGGGCATCATCTGCGAGCGCTGCGGCGTCGAGGTGACCCGCGCCAAGGTGCGCCGTGAGCGGATGGGCCACATCGAGCTGGCCGCCCCGGTCACCCACATCTGGTACTTCAAGGGTGTGCCGTCCCGCCTCGGCTACCTGCTCGACCTGGCGCCGAAGGACCTTGAGAAGGTCATCTACTTCGCCGCCTACATGATCACCTGGGTCGACGACGAGCGCCGCCAGCGCGACCTGCCGTCCCTGGAGGCGCACGTCTCGGTCGAGCGCCAGCAGATCGAGAACCGCCGCGACTCCGACCTCGAGGCCCGTGCCAAGAAGGCCGAGACCGACCTGGCCGAGCTGGAGGCCGAGGGCGCCAAGGCCGACGTGCGCCGCAAGGTGCGCGAGGGCGCCGAGCGCGAGATGAAGCAGCTGCGCGACCGCGCGCAGCGCGAGCTCGACCGCCTCGACGAGGTGTGGGCCCGCTTCAAGAACCTCAAGGTCCAGGACCTCGAGGGCGACGAGCTGCTCTACCGCGAGCTGCGCGACCGCTTCGGCACCTACTTCTCCGGCTCGATGGGCGCGGCGGCCCTCAAGGACCGCCTGGAGACCTTCGACCTGGCGGAGGAGTCCGAGCGCCTGCGCGAGATCATCCGCACCGGCAAGGGCCAGAAGAAGACCCGTGCGCTGAAGCGCCTCAAGGTCGTCTCCGCGTTCCTGCAGACCACCAACAAGCCCAACGGCATGGTGCTGGACTGCGTCCCGGTCATCCCGCCGGACCTGCGTCCGATGGTGCAGCTGGACGGTGGCCGCTTCGCGACCTCCGACCTGAACGACCTGTACCGCCGCGTCATCAACCGCAACAACCGCCTGAAGCGGCTTCTCGACCTCGGCGCGCCCGAGATCATCGTGAACAACGAGAAGCGCATGCTCCAGGAGGCCGTCGACGCGCTGTTCGACAACGGCCGCCGCGGCCGTCCGGTCACCGGCCCGGGCAACCGCCCGCTGAAGTCCCTCAGCGACATGCTGAAGGGCAAGCAGGGTCGTTTCCGCCAGAACCTGCTCGGCAAGCGCGTCGACTACTCGGCCCGTTCGGTCATCGTCGTCGGCCCGCAGCTCAAGCTGCACCAGTGCGGTCTGCCCAAGGCCATGGCGCTGGAGCTCTTCAAGCCGTTCGTGATGAAGCGCCTGGTCGACCTGAACCACGCGCAGAACATCAAGTCGGCCAAGCGCATGGTCGAGCGCGCCCGCCCGGTCGTGTGGGACGTCCTCGAAGAGGTCATCGCCGAGCACCCGGTCCTGCTGAACCGCGCGCCCACCCTGCACCGCCTCGGCATCCAGGCCTTCGAGCCGCAGCTGGTCGAGGGCAAGGCCATCCAGATCCACCCGCTCGTCTGCACCGCGTTCAACGCGGACTTCGACGGTGACCAGATGGCCGTCCACCTGCCGCTCTCCGCGGAGGCGCAGGCCGAGGCCCGCATCCTGATGCTGTCCTCGAACAACATCCTGAAGCCGGCCGACGGTCGCCCCGTCACCATGCCGACCCAGGACATGGTGCTCGGTCTGTTCTTCCTCACCTCGGACCGCGACAACGTGAAGGGCGCCGGCCGCACCTTCTCGTCGACCGCCGAGGCGATCATGGCCTTCGACGCCCGCGAGCTGGACGTCCAGGCCCCGATCGAGCTGCGCCTGCCCATCGGCACCGTGCCGCCCCGCGGCTGGACCCCGCCGGTGGACGAGGACGGCCAGTCCTCCTGGTTCGAGGGCGAGTCCTTCCGCCTGAAGACCACCCTGGGCCGCGCGCTCTTCAACGAGCTGCTGCCCGAGGACTACCCGTTCGTCGACTACGAGGTGGGCAAGAAGCAGCTCTCCGCGATCGTCAACGACCTGGCCGAGCGCTACCCCAAGGTCACCGTCGCGGCGACCCTGGACAACCTGAAGGCGGCCGGCTTCCACTGGTCGACCCGTTCGGGTGTCACCGTCTCGATCTCGGACGTCATCGTCCCGCCGAGCAAGCCCCAGATCCTGGAGGGCTTCGAGGCGAAGGCGGAGAAGGTCCAGAAGCAGTACGAGCGCGGTCTGATCACCAACGACGAGCGCAAGCAGGAGCTCGTCGGCATCTGGACCCAGGCGACCAACGAGGTCGCGGACGCCATGGCCGCGAACTTCCCGAAGACCAACCCGATCTTCATGATGGTCGACTCGGGCGCGCGTGGAAACATGATGCAGATGCGCCAGATCGCCGGTATGCGTGGTCTGGTGTCCAACGCGAAGAACGAGACCATCCCGCGACCCATCAAGGCGTCGTTCCGTGAGGGTCTCTCCGTGCTGGAGTACTTCATCTCCACCCACGGTGCCCGTAAGGGTCTCGCGGACACCGCCCTGCGTACCGCCGACTCCGGTTACCTCACCCGTCGTCTGGTCGACGTCTCCCAGGACGTCATCATTCGCGAGGAGGACTGCGGCACCGAGCGCGGCCTGAAGCTGGCGATCGGCTCCGTGGGCGCCGACGGCGTGCTGCGCAAGGCCGACGACGTCGAGACCAGCGTCTACGCCCGCATGCTCGCCGAGGACATCACCGTCGACGGCAAGCTGCTGGCCACCGCCAACACCGACCTCGGTGACGTGCTGATCGACGAGCTGATCCGCCACGGCATCGCCGAGGTCAAGACCCGCTCGATCCTGACCTGTGAGTCGGCCGTCGGCACCTGCGCCATGTGCTACGGGCGTTCGCTGGCCACCGGCAAGCTGGTCGACATCGGTGAGGCGGTCGGCATCATCGCCGCCCAGTCCATCGGTGAGCCCGGTACCCAGCTGACCATGCGTACCTTCCACACCGGTGGTGTGGCCGGTGACGACATCACCCAGGGTCTGCCGCGTGTCGTCGAGCTCTTCGAGGCCCGTACCCCCAAGGGTGTGGCCCCGATCTCGGAGGCGCAGGGCCGGGTCCGCATCGAGGACACCGAGAAGACCCGCAAGATCGTCGTCACCCCGGACGACGGCACCGACGAGATCGCCTACCCGGTCTCCAAGCGTGTCAAGCTCCTGGTGAGCGAGGGCGAGGCGGTCGAGGTCGGCCAGAAGCTGACCATGGGTGCCACCAACCCGCACGACGTCCTGCGCATCATGGGCCAGCGTGCCGTCCAGGTCCACCTGGTCGCCGAGGTCCAGAAGGTCTACAACTCGCAGGGTGTGTCGATCCACGACAAGCACATCGAGATCATCATCCGGCAGATGCTCCGCCGCGTGACGATCATCGAGTCGGGCGACGCCGAGCTGCTCCCGGGCGAGCTCGTCGAGCGCGGCCGCTTCGAGCAGGAGAACCGTCGCGTGGTCTCCGAGGGCGGTCACCCCGCCTCCGGCCGTCCGCAGCTGATGGGTATCACCAAGGCCTCGCTGGCCACCGAGTCCTGGCTGTCGGCCGCCTCCTTCCAGGAGACGACCCGGGTGCTCACCGACGCGGCGATCCACGCCAAGTCGGACCCGCTGCTGGGCCTCAAGGAGAACGTCATCCTCGGTAAGCTCATCCCGGCCGGTACGGGTCTGCCCCGCTACCGCAACATCCGGGTCGAGCCGACCGAGGAGGCCAAGGCCGCCATGTACTCGGCCGTCGGCTACGACGACTACGACCTGTCGCCCTTCGGCGCCGGCTCCGGCCAGGCGGTCCCGCTGGACGACTACGACTACGGCCCGTACACCGGCTGAGTCGAAGGTTCCCGTCCGCAGGGCGGCCACCCCCTCCCGGGGTGGCCGCCCTGCGGCGTTGCGGGGGCGGCGTTCCGGGGCGGGCGGAAGCCGATTAGGGATTCCGGCCGAGGTCGCGTAAGATCGTGTTTACCGACGCGGGGTGGAGCAGCTCGGTAGCTCGCTGGGCTCATAACCCAGAGGTCGCAGGTTCAAATCCTGTCCCCGCTACTGCATCGAAGGGCCCGGAGGCATCTAGCCTCCGGGCCCTTCGGCGTTCCCCGGCTCCCCGTGCGGGGGAGGGCCGGAAACCGGTCCGGCGGGACAGCCGCGGGACGGTCGATCTATCGGTGGCGGCCGGAGCGCGCCGGCCGTACCGTCCGGGGCATGAACGCGAAGCGCCCGCTGATCGCCGTCCTCACCGGCGCCGGGATCTCCACCGACTCGGGCATTCCCGACTACCGCGGCCCGAACGGGCTCTGGCAGCGCGACCCGGACGCGCAGCGGCTGGTCACCATCGGCCCCTACCTCTCCGACCCGGAGGTCCGCCGGCGGGCCTGGCGGCTGCGCGCCGAGACGGGCGCCCTGGCCGCCGAGCCGAACGCCGGGCACCGGGCGCTGGTCGGGCTGGAGCACTCGGGGCTGCCGGTGCGGGTGCCCACCCAGAACGTCGACGGGCTGCACCAGCGGGCCGGGCAGACGCCCCGCAAGGTGCTCGAACTCCACGGCACCGCACGGGAGGTGCAGTGCGTGGAGTGCCGGGCGGTGGCGCCGATGGAGGAGGCGCTGGAGCGGGTCGCGGCGGGCGAGGCGGATCCGCCGTGCCGGGCCTGCGGCGGGATCCTGCGGCCGCGCACCGTGATGTTCGGCGAGCAGCTGGACCCGGAGGTGCTGCGGCGGGCGGACGCGATCAGCCAGGCCTGCGAGCTGTTCATCGCGGTCGGCACCAGCCTGCAGGTGTTCCCGGTGGCGGCGCTGCCGTACAACGCGGTGAAGACCGGCTCCCGGCTGATCATCGTGAACGGCGAGCCGACGCCGTTCGACGAGGCCGCCGAGGAGGTCGTCCGCGAACCGATCTCCGCCGCCCTGCCGGCCCTGGTCCGCCGGCTGGTCGCCCGGTACGCCTGAGGCCGTCCGGGCCCTCGGGAGGGCGCCGGGTTCGCGGACGAATCGCCGACCGGGTTCCGAACTCACCGCTCCCGGTGGCCTGTTCTGCGCTACGCTGCCGCGCGGAGCGGCGTGGCCGGTTTCCGGCCACCGGGGGAGGCCGCACGGGCGCACGCGCCTGAGCGCCGCACCGGCCAGGGGCGTCCCCCGCTCCGCGGCGGCGCGTACGAAGGAGCCCTCATGACCTCAGGCCGACTGCTGGACCGCCACGCGATCGGGGGCGAGCTGCGCGCGCTGGCGGACCGGCCCGGCCTGGTGGGTCGTCAGGAGGAGCTCCGTGAGCTGGGGTTGGCGCTCTCGGGCGCCGGTGACCTCGACCCGTGGGCCGAACTCGACCTGGTGCACAGCTTCGTGCGGCCGGAGAGCGTGCGGGCCGCGGTGCGGCCGCGCCCCGAGCCGAGGTTCTGGTCCTGGGCCGAAGTCGCCCTGGGCGCCCTGGTGTTCGTCCCTCTGCTGGTCACCTGGGGCGGACTGATGCAGGCCACCAGCGCCTACCGGGCGCTGATCGGCGCGGACGCCCGGCAGGCCGAGCGCCCGTTCCTCCAGCTCTGGCAGACCGGCTTCGAGGGCCGGCTGCCCGGATGGGCCACCTTCGGCGACGTCGCGCTGTCCGCCACCCTGTTCATCACGCTGCTGCTCGCGCTCTCGGTGGCGCACGGCGTGCGCCGGGCCGGCACCGAGCGCCGCGAGGCCGCGGCCGAGGGCGAGGCGGAGGACCTGCTGGCGGAGCTGGCGCCGGTGCTCACCCGCGCCCAGCTGGTGCTGAACGAGCGCCGCCGCTCCACGCCGCAGCGCTTCGCGGCCGAGCTGACCGGCGCGGCGCAGACCCTGGAGCGGCTCGGCCGCCAGGCCGCGGACACCCAGCGGGAGCTGAGCGAGGCCGCGCTGGCCGTCGAGCGCTCGGTCGCCGGGGCCGAGCAGCGCCTCGCCGAGGCGGGCGAGGCGGTCGACCCGCTGCGCCGGGCCGTCGACGGCGTCGAGAAGGCGGTGGACGGCATCGGCCAGGCGGTCGACGGGGTCGGCCGGGCGGTGCGGGACAGCGGCGACCGGCTCGCCGAGACGGTCCGGGACGGCGCGGCGGCCACCGACAACCTGGTCCACCGGGGCGGGAAGCAGCTCACCGACGCGGCCGAGCTGGTCCGGCGGGCCGCCGACCGGGTGGGCGCCGAACTCGCCGGCGCGGGCGAACGGGTGGAGGAGGCGGTGCGCGATCTCGCGGTCGCCCAGCGCGGGTTCACCACCGGCGCGGAGACCGTGGCCGACGTCAGCGGGCAGGTGCTGGAGCGGCTCGACGGGCTGGCCCGGGACGTCGCGATGCTGGCCGACCGGGTCGCGGCGGCGGCCTCGGCGGCCACCGCGGCGGCGGCCCGCCCGGAGGGGGCCGGGCCGGCCGGACACCCCGGCGAGGCGGGCGTCGTCATGGTGAAGACGGCGTCCGGGTCCGGTCCCGACGGGGGCACCGCGCGGTCCCGGGGCACGGCTGCGGCCGCCACCGCCGCCTCGGCCGCCGAAGCCGACGACCGGACCCTGCTGGAGCTGGACGAGGTGCCGGTGCACGGGCAGGGCCGATGAGGGGCCGCTTCCGGACGGCCCGGCCGCGGATCCGGGGCGTGCACCTGGCCGGCTGGCTGTTCGCCGACATGCTGCTCGTGCTCGCCCTGGTCGCGATGGGCGACCAGGGCGACCCGGTGGCCGCCGAGCGGGCCGCCGCGCCCACCGCCACCCCGAGTGCCACCGCGACCGCCACCGCCGCGCCCAGCGCCACGCCCACCCCGACCGGGCCGCGCGGCGTCGAGCACGACCCGGTCACCGTCGACGTCTCCGGAGACTCCTCGGACACGGCCGGCCTGGCCGCGCAGATCCGCGCGGCCACCGAGCGGTACACCGGCCGGCAGGCCGCCGTGGTCCTCACCTTCGGCAGCAACCGCGACCCGGGCGCCGGCCAGGCCTACGCCCACACCGTCAACGGCCTGCTGGCGCAGGCCCGTCCGGAGATGTTCCGGGGCACCACCACGCGGGACTTCATCTCGCTGGCGGACAACCCCCGGCACGCCTCGCTGGAGATCTACTTCTACACCGGCTGACCCTGCCCGCCGGCCAATCCAAGGAGAAGTTCCGTGCAGATCCTCCCGTTCTACGCCGTGTGCGACGAGTCGGGGTCGATGAGCGCCGACATCGACACCCTCAACAAGGCCCTGTTCGACCTCCACCAGGAGATCAGCACCAACCCGACCATCGCCGACAAGACCCGGTTCGGGCTGATCGGCTTCTCCACCGACGCCCACGAGCTGCAGCCGCTGGTCGACCTCAGCGACCTCGACGAACTGCCCGCCCTGGAGGCCTCCGGCCTCACCTCCTTCGGCAACGCCTTCGGCCTGCTCCGCCAGGCGATCGAGCGGGACGTGCAGGCGCTGAAGGCGGACGGCCACGACGTCTACCGCCCGGTGGTCTTCTTCCTCTCCGACGGCGTGCCGACCGACTCCGACTGGGACCGGCCGTACCAGGACCTGCTGGCCGCCGCCTTCCGGCCGCACATCATCGCCTTCGGCATCGGCCAGGCCGACCGGAGCGTGATCGCGCACGTCGCGACCTTCAAGGCGTTCATGCAGGAGGACGGCAACGCCGACGTGGCGGTCGCGCTGCGGGAGTTCGCGGCCAGTCTGACCCGCTCGATCGTCCGCTCGGTGAGCGGGGCGACCGAGGCCGGCCAGGGCATGAGCCTGCAGGTCGACGACCACGTGCCCGGGTTCACCTCCGTCTCGCTCGACAAGCTCTGAGGCCGGGCCGCCGGATGAACGCGTACGACAACCAGCTGCCGGCCGGCCGCGCGCCGGAGCCCGGGCCGGAGCACGTGCCCACCCGCAAGGGCGACCCGATCGACCTCGCGGCCTCGGTGTACGAGCACGGCTGGGGCCCGGAGCCCGCGACGACGGGGACGCCGCCGACCGTCCCCTCCGGGCCGGTGGTCCCGGAGGGGTTCCTGCCGCGGCCGATCGGGCCGGGGCCGTCGGCGGTCCGCGGGCCCTGGAGCGCCGAGGGCCCGGGCGTCGTGCCGCCCGAGGCCGTCGCCGGCCCCTTCGCTCCCGCTGCCGCCGCTCCCGCCGCCGGTCCCTTCGCGCCGGCCGGACCGTTCGCGCCGACCGGTCCGGCCGTCACGCCGGCCTCCGCCGAGGAGCCCGGCCCGCTGCCGCACATCGGCCGCAAGCCCCCCGCCTACCCCGCCGAGCCGACCGACATCCCCGCCCTGCAGGGCGGCGACCTCGTCGGCGCGCTGCTGCCCGACACCGTGGTGGACGGCGGAGTCCTCGGCCGGACCACCGTCCGCGCCGCCTCCGTCCGCGGCGACGGCCACCGCTACGCGGCCGAGTGCCGCCAGGACGCCGTCCTGGTCGTGCGGACCGGCGAGCTGCTGCTGCTCGCGGTCGCCGACGGCGTCGGCTCCCAGCCGCGCTCCCACCACGGCTCGCACGGCATCGTCCGGCTGCTGACCAAGCAGGTCGTGCCGAAGGCGGAGACCCTGCTGGCCTTCCTGCGCTCCGGAGCCGAACTCGACTTCGCCAGCCTGATGAGCCGGCTCATCGCGGCGGCGGCCATCGAACTCGCCCAGGAGGCCGAGCGCGCCGGCCACCCGCCGAAGTCCTACTCGACGACGCTGCGGGCGCTGCTGGTGCCGGCCGACCCGGCCGTCCCGTTCCGGGGCTTCGTGTCGGTCGGCGACGGCGGGCTGCTGCGCCTGCGCGAGGGCGGCTGGCAGAACCTCGAAACGGACGGCGGCGACGAGGGCGGCACGCTGATCAGCACCCGGACCGACTGCCTCCCCGAGGCGTACGAGCACGCCCGGGCCCGGCTGATCACCGACACCCGCCCCGGCGACGTGCTGGTGCTCTGCACCGACGGCCTCGCGCTCCCGCTACTCAAGGAGCCCGAGCTGCAGCAGTGGCTCGGCGAGCGCTGGGGCCGCGAGGTGCCCGGCCTCGCGGAGTTCCTCTGGCAGGCCCAGGTCCGGGTGCGCAGCTACGACGACGACCGCTCGGTGGTCTGCCTCTGGGAGGCCGCGCCGTGACCGCGCCGGACATCGCCACCGCACTGGCCGGCGGCGGGGACGCCGGCCTGGCGCTGCTGCCCGTCGGCGCCGAGGCCGGCCGGGGCGGCCAGGGCCTGGTGCAGCGCCTGGACGGCTACCCCGGCCTGCTGTTCAAGCGCTACCTGGAGGCCGGCCGGGTCAACGGCCGGGCGCTGGTCGAGCTGGTCGGCCTGCGGCTCACGCTGCCGCAGGCCGACCGCGACCGCCTCGACGCCCAGGCCGCCTGGCCGCTCTGCCGGGTGGTGGACGGCCCGCGCTGCGTCGGCTTCCTCATGCGGGAGGCCCCGCCGGCGATGACCTGGCAGACGGCCACCGGCGCGCGCAAGCTCACCGAGGCGCAGTACCTGCTCTACCCGGAGAAGCCCGCTACCCAGGGCATCGTCCGCCCGGACGCGGAGCAGCGGCTGGCCCTGGTGCTGGAGCTGGTCGGGCTGATCGACCGGCTGCACCGCTGGGGGCTGGTGATCGGGGACCTCTCGCACGCCAACGTGCTCTGGACGGTGCGGCCCGAGCCGGCGGTGCACCTGCTGGACTGCGACGGCATCCGCAAGGTCGGCGCGGCCCCGGTGCTGGAGCAGGCGGACACGCCCAACTGGGCGGATCCGCGCTCCCCGCACGGCAGCGCCGCCTCGGTGGACAGCGACCGCTACAAGGCGGCGCTGCTGATCGGCCGGACGCTGGCGCAGGACCCGTACGTGGCACCGGGCACGCCGCTGGAGCCGGTGCCGGGCGTGCTGACGGACCGGCAGCTGGCGATGGTCCGGCGGGTCTGGGAGCAGGCCGCCGGACCGTACGGGAGCCGGCCGGACCTCACCGCCTGGCTGCTGGCGCTCGGCGGCCGCGGCAGCATCCCGCTCGCCCCGGGCCTGGCCCCTCCGCCGCGGCCCCCGGCCCGGCCGGTCGACCAGCGGCTGTTCGACGGCCGGGCGGCACGGGGAAGCATCCGGCTGCAGCGGCCGAGCTGACCGCAGCGGGGGCCGGACGGAGCGCATGCGTACGATGATCCTTCCGGCTCCCCCTCATGGCCTGGAGTGATCGACCGATGACGACGACGGCGAAGTTCGACCCCTGGTCGGCGGCGTTCGTGGCCCACCCCTACGACGCGTACGCCGCCCTGCGCGAGCAGGCCCCCGTGACGTACTTCGAACCCACCGACCAGTGGCTGGTCTCGCGGCACGAGGACGTCAGCGCGCTGCTCCGCGACCGCAGGCTCGGCCGCACATACACCCACCGGTTCAGCCACCAGGAGTTCGGCCGCCCCGAACCCGACCCGGCGCACGAGCCGTTCCACACCCTCAACGACAACGGCCTGCTCGACCTGGAGGCTCCGGACCACACCCGGATCCGCCGGCTGGTCTCCAAGGCCTTCACCCCGCGCATGGTCGAGGGCCTGCGGCCCACCGTCCACCGGCTCGCCGGGGAACTCGTCGACGGCCTGCTCGCCGACGGCGGCGGCGACCTCATCGCCGCCGTCGCCGAGCCGCTGCCGGTCGCGGTGATCGCCGAGATGCTCGGCGTCCCGGAGTCCGACCGGCACCTGCTGCGCCCGTGGTCCGCCGACATCACCGGGATGTACGAGCTCAACCCGACCGAGGACGCCGCCCGCCGGGCCGTCACCGCGAGCACCGAGTTCTCCGACTACCTGCGCGCCCTCATCCGCGAGCGCCGGGCCACCCCCGGCGAGGACCTGATCAGCGCGCTCATCCAGGCCCAGGAGGGCTCGGACGCGCTCAGCGAGCAGGAGATGATCTCCACCTGCGTGCTGCTGCTCAACGCCGGCCACGAGGCGACCGTCAACACCACCGGCAACGGCTGGTGGGCGCTGTTCCGCCACCCCGGGGAGCTGGCCCGGCTGCGCGCCGACGTCGACGGACTGCTGCCCACCGCCGTCGAGGAACTGATGCGCTGGGACACCCCGCTGCAGATGTTCGAGCGCTGGGTGCTGGAGGACATCGAGGTCCGCGGCGTCACCATCCCGCGCGGCTCCGAGGTCGCCCTGCTCTTCGGCTCCGCCAACCGCGACCCCGAGCGCTTCGCCGACCCCGACCGCCTGGACCTCGGCCGCACCGACAACCCGCACATCACCTTCGGCGCCGGAATCCACTTCTGCCTCGGCGCCCCGCTCGCCAGACTGGAGCTCACCGAGTCCTACGGCACCCTGCTGCGCCGCGCCCCGGGCCTGCGGCTGGTCCGCGAGCCCGAGTGGCAGCCGGGCTACGTGATCCGGGGGCTGAAGGAGCTGCTGGTCGAGGTGTGACGGGGGAACCGGACGCGGGCCGGCCGCGTCGAATCGGCAGCCAGGCGCGGGCACCGGCCCGCGCCGTGACCGAGAGGCGAGGCCGGCCATGTCCGCGACGTCCGCCCGCACCCGCCGTCCGGCGGTGCTCCTGCTCTGCTGTGCGGCCCTGCTCACCGCCTGCGGCTCCTCCGGCGGCAGCACGGCCGTGGTCCGGGCCGACCCCGCGACGCTGCCGCCCGCCGACCCGGCCCAGGTCGCCGCCACCGCCTCGGCCACCGGCGCCTTCGGGCTCGACCTGCTGCACACCCTCACCGCCGCCCCCGGCGCGGCCGGCCGCAACCTGGTGCTCTCGCCGTCCGGCCTGGCCACCGCCCTCGCCATGGTGCTGCCCGGCGCGCGCGGCACCACCGCCGAGGAACTCGCCAAGGCGCTGCACACCGGGCTCACCCCCGAGCAGTACGCGCTCGCCACCGGCACCCTGAACCGGTCCGGCGCCCCGGCCGGCAAGGACGGACCGGTCCTCCGGCAGTCCGACGACCTCTGGGCCCAGCGCGACTACCCGCTCGACCAGCGCTACCTCGGCGTGCTGGCCGCCGCCTTCGGCACCGGCGTGCACACCGCCGACTTCCGCAAGGATCCGGAGGGTGCCCGCAAGGCCGTCAACGGCGTCGTCGAGAAGGCCACCGAGGGGCGGATCAAGAACCTCTTCGCCGAGGGGCAGATCAACCCGAACACCCGGCTCGCGCTGACCGACGCGCTCTACCTCAAGGCCGACTGGGCCGAGCCGTTCAAGGCCGGGAAGACCACCGGCCGGCCGTTCCACCGCCTCGACGGCACCGAAACCGCCGTGCCCACCATGGCCCAGACCACCGGCCTGCGCTACGCCGAGGGCTCCGGCGGCATCCTCGGCGAACCCTGGCAGGCCGTCGAACTCCCGTACGCGGGAAGCACGTTGGCGATGGACCTGGTGGTGCCCGCGCAGGGCGGCTTCGCGGCGTTCCGCAAGGGCCTGGACCAGGCCGAGCTGGACCGGATCCTCGGCTCGCTCGCCGAGCGGACCGTCGACCTCACCCTGCCGAAGTTCCACTTCGACACCGCGAACGAGCTCTCGCCCGCCCTGCAGGCCCTGGGCGTCAGGGCCGCCTTCGGGCCGGCCGCCGACCTCTCCGGCATCCCCGGGCCGGGCGCCGAAGGGGCGCTCACCATCGGCACGGTGGTGCAGAAGGCCACCGTGCAGGTCGACGAGCAGGGCACGGTCGCGGCGGCCGGCAGCGGCGTCGGCGTGGAGGCGATGGCCGCGCCGGTGCCCGCGAGCCCGGTGCAGCTGCACATCGACCGGCCGTTCCTCTTCCTGATCCGGGACACCGCCACCGGGCGGCCGCTCTTCCTCGGGCAGGTCACCGACCCGGCGGCGAAGTAGCGCGGGAGGCGGCGCGGCGCGTCACCCGGCCGGGTAGCGGTCCCCGAGCGCCGGGTGGCCCGGCTCGCGGCTGCCGAACAGCACCAGCAGGTCGTCCGCCGTCCGCAGCAGCGCCTCCCGGCCCTCCACCGCCTCCGCCCAGTCGGCCGGCAGCGCCGAGGCGCCGTACGCCGCGCCGACCAGGTTGCCGCAGACGGCGCCGGTCGAGTCGCTGTCACCGGAGTGGTTCACCGACAGCAGCAGCGCCGAACGGGCCGGCCGCGGCTCGGCGGACGTCGCGAGCAGGCAGTACACCGCGATCGCCAGGCACTCCTCGGCGATCCAGCCCAGTCCCACCCGCTCCACCGCCTCGGCCGACGGCTCGGACTCCTGGGCCACCCGCACCGCCCGGGCCAGCGCCTGCACCGTCTCCTTGGAGGCCGGCCACTCCCGGGTCTGCTCCACCGTCTCGCCGACCGCCGCCCAGGGCTCCGTCCCGGCCGCCAGCCGCTCCACCAGCGCCGCGAACGCGCCCGCCGCCAGGTAGCCGGTCGGGTGCCCGTGGGTCAGCTGCGCGCACTGCGCGGCCAGCCCGAACGACTGCTCCGCCCCCAGCCGGGCCAGCCCGAACGGCGCGGAGCGCATCACCGTGCCGCAGCCCTTGGAATGCGCGTTGATCGGGCCCGGCTGCCCCAGCGCCACCGGCGGCTCGAACACCGGGTGGTACTGCACGCCGGTCATGCAGGCGTTGCCCGGCGCCCGCTGCGCGTACAGGAACGGCTCGCGCAGCAGCCAGCCGTCGTACGGGCGGGGGAGCGGCTCGCGGTCCGGCGCGCCCTGCTGCTGGGTGAGCAGCCAGCGGCGGTAGGCGCCGTGCACCGCCTCCGGCACCGAACCGCCGCCGCCGGACCAGCCGCGGACGAAGCCGCGGATCAGGCCCTCGGCGGTGAACAGCGTCATCTGGGTGTCGTCGGTGACCTCGGCCACCAGGCCGCCGCCCGGCAGGCCGGCCACGCCGTCCGGGCCGTAGCGCTCGCGGATCTGCCGCAGCTGGAGGAACTCCACCGGCCAGCCCAGGGCGTCCCCGATCGCGCCGCCGAGCAGCGCCCCGCGCACCCGGTCCCGGTAGCCCGTCTCCGTACTCACATCGCCCACCCCTCGTAGTCCCCGCGACCCGTTTCTACCAGGCGCCCGGGCCCCGGTCCGGGACCTCAGCGCCTGATCTCGCCCGAGCGTCCGCGCAGGGAGGCCCGGTCCGCCGCCGCGCGGCCGGCCGCCCAGCCCTCGCCGTCGCTCACCCGCACGCGCTGGGACACCAGCTTGGGGAACATCCGGTCCACCTCCTGGTCCACCGCCTCGGTGCGGGCCTTCAGGGCCGGCAGCAGCCGCGCGTCCGGGACCAGCTGCTCCGCCGTGCCGTCCTCGCGCAGGTGCCGGCCGGCGGCGGCGGCGCTGGTCGTCCGCTCGGTGGCCTCGGCCAGCCGCTCGCGGATCCGGGCGGCGTAGGCCACCAGGAAGGACTGCCGGAAGGCCTTGGTGCGGGAGGCGCCGTCCAGGTGCTGGCGGGCGCCGGCCTGCTGCATCGCGTGCGTCGCCTGGACGAGGAGCGAGGTGTAGAGCAGCTCGACGCCGTCCAGGTCGGCGTCGAAGCCGATCACGGTGCAGAAGCCGAACTCCTTCGCCCAGACCACCCGGCAGCGGTTGGCGGCCGCGACGGCGTCCAGCAGCATCGTCTTCGGGCCCTCGTAGGGGTTGTCGACGCCGATCCGCAGCGCGCCCGGCGCGTGCGGGTCGGCGCCGTCGACGGCGAGCAGGGCCTCGTCGATGCTGTGCTGGGCCATGAGCTGCTGGGCCTTGGCGGTCAGCGCCTCGGCCTCCTCGGGGAAGTCGGTGGACTCGGCCTTCGCCAGCAGGGCGCGGATCCGCGACAGCATCCGCGGCTCGCCCGTCACCGGGCCGCGCGGGCCGGTCTCCCGGCGCGCGCTCTGTCCCGGGGCGGGGCCCACGGGGGCGATCGGGGGCAGCCGGCCCCAGCTGCGCAGCAGCTCCAGCAGCGCGGTGGCGAGAGCGAAGCGGTCCAGCCGGTGCCGGTGGGCGAACGCGGGGAGGTGCGCCTCGTCGGACGTCCACCAGACCTCCGCCTCCAGCTCGCGCAGCTGCTCCTGCCAGCGGCGGTCCGTCGCGGCCGCGGGGTGGCGGCGGCCCTCGGCGGCGATCAGGTCCACGGCGAGCGCCAGGTGCACGGGCTTCAGCTCGCGGCGCACCACCCGCGCCAGGTCCGCCGGCCGCCACCCGGCCGACCAGCACCGCCCGACCGCCGTGTCCGCGTACCCCAGCACCGCCCGGCTCACCGCCGGCCACTGCCCGGCGGAGGCCGCCAGCAGTGAGGCCCCGGTGTCCAGCGCGAGGTCCAGCCCCTCCTCGGACGCCGTCACCACCCCCCGCACCGCCGTCTCCAGCAGCGCCCCGGCGTCCCCGCCGCTGCCGCCGCCGTCCTGCTTCCGCCTACCCACGCCGCCTACCTCCGGGTTCCATACCTCCCACCCATGATGCCGGACCACCTCGTCGGGCGGCTTCGGCTTCGCCTCGCCGCTATCGCATCGGGGGCTGTGGCCGATCAGGTGAGCGGGATGCCCGAGCAGCCTTCTTTCACCGGCCGGTTGCGGAGTGGGAGGTCGGCCGTTCCGACTTCCCGCTCCGGAGGAGCCGCATGGCGATGTGGGCGGCCCCTCGCCCGGCGCGAGCGAGGGGCCGCCGTTGTCAGCGTTCGACGGCCTTGGCGAGGATCTCGGGGAGGCGTTCCAGCAGGCGGCCGGCGGCGAGGCGCAGGCCGAGGGTGGCGACGAGGGCGCCGTAGAGGGGGCCGGCGAGGAGGAGGGGCCAGGTGGGGGCGTCGGCGGCGAGGGCCCAGGCGAGGTAGCCGACGGCGGGGGAGGCCACGATGACGCTGCCGAACATCGAACCGAAGCTGTTGAGCATCACCAGGCCGCCCTGGCCCGGGGCGGCGTTGCGCATCGGGTTGTTGTCAGCGGGCATGGTGTACGGCGCGAGCACGCTGAGCACCGCGCCGATGGCGATGCCGCTGCCGAGCAGGGCGAAGGCGAGGCCGACGGCCGAGGGCAGACCGGACCAGTCGCCGCTGGCGGCGGCCAGCACCACGGCGAGCACCAGGGTGACCGGCACGGCGTACGAGAGCAGGGCGAACGCCCGGCCGCGCAACTCGTCGCGGGCGTCGGTCGGGGTCAGCAGGGTGGCGGCGACCATCCAGAACGCGGAGCCGTCCATGCCGAACAGGTTGAGCATCTGCAGGCCGAGGAACAACCCGGTCATCGCCACCAGGTAGACCGTGGACCAGCCCTGGACGATCGACAGCACGCAGATCACCAGCGTCATGCCGATGCTGGTGAACACCGCGGCCTTGGCCCGCGGTTCGCGCCAGGCGTACCGCAGGTGGCGCTGCATCACGGCGCCGACCCGGCCGTCCGGCAGGAAGCGCCAGCCGCGCCCGGAGTCCTGGACGCCGCGCACCACCTCCAGCGTCGAGGCGTCGGCCGTCACCATCAGCTGCTGCAGGCTCGCCCGCCACCAGCGCAGCAGGACGACCAGCAGCACCGCGGTCGCCGCGAGCTGGAGCAGTGCGAGCGGGTACCGGCCCTCGCCGGCGGTGCGGACGGCGTCGACGGCGGAGACCGGCGGCACCCAGCGCAGCACGGAGGCGATCGGGCCCAGCGGTTCGAGGTCCAGGCCGTTGGCACCGGGCTTGCCGAAGACGCTCTGCGAGCCGACGTTGGCGATCTGCACCAGCAGCGCGAAGAGCAGGCCGCCGAAGATGGCGAAGTCCTTGCCCCGCCGGCTGGAGAGCAGCCGGGCGTTGCCGGCGGCGACCGCGCGCGACAGCACGACGACGGTGAGCACCGCGAGCGGCACACCGAGCACCCCGGCCGCCGCCGAGGCGCCGCCCCGCGCGCCGGAGAGCGCGGCGCCGGTGAGCAGGACCAGGCTGATCAGCGGCCCGGGCCCGAGCAGGGCCGCCAGCACCGAGCCGCGCAGCAGCGGGCCGGGCCGCAGCGGCAGCATGGTCAGCCGGGTCGGGTCGGCGCTCTCGTCGCTGGAGAACAGGAAGAGCGGGAGCGCCGCCCAGCCGAGGGTGAGCGCGCCGGTGAGGACGACGCCCGCGTCGGCGGCGGACCCGGTGTCGACCGCGTGCTCCAGCATGGCCATGGCCAGCGCGATCCCGCCGGCGAACAGCAGGCCGACGACGGCGCCGAGCGCGTAGAGGACGGCGCGGCCGCGGCTGCGGCGCAGGCCGTTGCGGAGCAGCCGCAGCTTCAGCGAGACCAGGGTGCGCACGACCGTGCGGTCGTCGGGCACGCCGGAGCCCAGCGCCGTGGAGGCGCTCACCGGTCGCCCCCGCCGAGCCAGCCGAGCGCCTGGCCGTCGTCCTCGCGGACGCCGATGAGCTCCAGGAACGCCTCGTGCAGGCTGCGCCCGCCGCGGACGGTGTCCAGCGGGCCCTGGGCTATCACCCGGCCGGCGCTGACGACGGCGACCCAGTCGCAGAGCTGCTCGACGAGCTCCATGACGTGGCTGGAGAAGACGACGGTGGAGCCGGCCGCCGCGTACCGCTTGAGCACGCCGCGGATGGTCTGGGCGGAGACCGGGTCGACGCCCTCGAAGGGCTCGTCGAGGAAGAGCACGTCCGGGTTGTGCAGCAGCGCGGCGGCCAGGCCGATCTTCTTGCGCATGCCGGTGGAGTAGTCGGCGACCAGCTTGTCGGCGTGGCCGGCGAGGTCGAGGACGGCGAGCAGCTCCTCGGCGCGGCGGTCGACCTCGGCGCCGGGCAGGCCGCGCAGCCGGCCGTTGTACCGCAGCAGTTCGCGGCCGCTGAGCCGCTCGAACATCCGCAGGCCCTCGGGCAGGATGCCGATCCGCGCCTTGGCGGCGACCGGGTCGGCCCAGACGTCGGCGCCGTGGACGAGCACGGTGCCCTGGTCGGGCCGGAGCAGGCCGGTGACCATCGACAGGGTGGTGGTCTTGCCGGCGCCGTTGGGGCCGACCAGTCCGACGAACGCCCCGGCCGGCAGCTCCAGGCTGAGCCCGGCGACGGCGGCCTGGGTGCCGAAGTGCTTCCACAGGCCCTGGATGGAGACGGCCGAGGGCACGGGAGCGGCGGGGACGGGGAACGGCGGTGGCGCTGACGCCTGCATGGCGGCTCTCTCTGCTGGTGGTCGGACCGGTCGGGGCCGGTGGAGATTCCATGATCGGTACGGGCCCGAACGACAGCCTGCCACCGCCCGGCCGGGCCTGTCTGCAGGGGCGATGCCCCGGGTGCGTCAGGGCCAAACGGGTGGTTGCGGCGGTGGGCACGGCCGGAGGGCACCGAAAAGTCGGCGGATCGAGGGAATTGGCAACTACTCAGGACTCCCGTTCGTCCTGCACTATGAGAGCCCAGGGAACGGGCGAGAACCGTGTGCGCGCGGGGGTACCGGGAGGTGGCGGATGGCCGTTCAGCCGTGGGGTGAGCAGGGCTACGGGACGGCCAAGCCGCCCGCGTCCACCCCGCCCGCGCCCCCGTACGCTCCGGCGCCGCACGCCGCGCAGCACGTCGCGATGCCGCAGTCGGCGATGCGCGCGGCGACCACGGACCGCGAGCGCACGGTGGACGTGCTGAAGGCCGCGTTCGCCGAGGGCCGGCTGAGCGCCACCGAGTACGGCGAGCGGTTCGAGGCGGCGAGCACCGCGCAGACCTACGGCCAGCTGGCCCGGCTGGTCGCCGACCTGCCGGCCGGACCGATGGTGGCGCCCCCGATGATGGCGCCGCAGATGGCGATGCCGGTGCCGCCGACCTTCCTGCCGCCGCCGGTCCTGGTGCCGCCGCCGCGGCCGACCAACGGCGCGGCCGTGGCCTCCCTGGTGCTCGGCCTGCTGGGCATGGGCCTGCCGGCGGTGGTCGCAGGCCACGTCGCCAAGAACCAGATCCGCCGGCGCAACGAGGACGGCGACGCGATGGCCACCGTCGGCCTGGTCCTCGGTTACCTGGAGTGCGTGATGTGGACCCTCTTCGTGTTCGTCCTGATCGCGTCCGCCGGCTGACCGGGCCCGCCGCGGGGAGGCGTTCGAGTGGCGGCGGCCTCCCCGGTGTGGTAGAGCGGCAGGAGGACGGTCCGACACCGGGCGGCCGTGCGCGGGACACCCGCGCGACACCCGGCCGATGGCCGTCACCTGCGGCGTTGCATTTGTTTTGACCGCGCCCGATGCGCTAGGTACGCTCTGACCTTGTGCCTGGGGTGTCCCCGGGTCCTTGTGCGTGCATGCACACCGGTCGCCGCGCCGAGCCGGAGCGCCTCCCAGCGCGCCGCGCGTTGAGCGCCGTCGCTGTACATCAGCTCACGGGATTCCGTGCCGGAAAAAACCCAACACACCCGACCGCGTGGGTCGACCACGGGGCCGTGTGCGAGGGAATCACCGCAGGTTAGTTCCACCAAGCCTTGGCACACAGAAAACGGAGAAACGGTGCCTACGATCCAGCAGCTGGTCCGAAAGGGCCGGCAGGACAAGGTCGAGAAGAACAAGACTCCCGCGCTGAAGGGCTCCCCGCAGCGCCGTGGGGTCTGCACGCGTGTGTACACGACCACCCCGAAGAAGCCGAACTCGGCGCTTCGTAAGGTCGCCCGTGTGCGCCTCACCAGCGGGATCGAGGTCACCGCTTACATCCCGGGCGAGGGCCACAACCTGCAGGAGCACTCCATCGTGCTGGTGCGCGGTGGTCGTGTGAAGGACCTTCCTGGTGTCCGCTACAAGATCATCCGCGGTTCGCTCGACACCCAGGGTGTCAAGAACCGCAAGCAGGCCCGCAGCCGCTACGGCGCCAAGAAGGAGAAGTAAGAATGCCTCGTAAGGGCCCCGCCCCGAAGCGCCCGGTCATCATCGACCCGGTCTACGGCTCCCCGGTCGTCACCCAGCTGGTCAACAAGATCCTGCTGCACGGCAAGCGCTCCACCGCCGAGCGGATCGTCTACGGCGCCCTCGAGGGCGTCCGCGAGAAGACCGGCTCGGACCCGGTCGTCACGCTGAAGCGCGCGCTGGAGAACGTCAAGCCGGCCCTCGAGGTCAAGTCCCGCCGTGTCGGTGGCGCGACCTACCAGGTTCCGGTCGAGGTCCGCCCGGGCCGCGCCAGCACCCTGGCGCTGCGCTGGATGGTCGGCTACTCCCGCGCCCGTCGCGAGAAGACCATGACCGAGCGCCTCATGAACGAGATCCTCGACGCCAGCAACGGCCTGGGCGCTTCCGTGAAGCGTCGCGAGGACACCCACAAGATGGCCGAGTCCAACAAGGCCTTCGCGCACTACCGCTGGTAGTCCGTACCCCGTCACTAGACAGAGAGAGAACGAGCCACCATGGCTGCAACCTCCCTTGACCTCGCCAAGGTCCGCAACATCGGGATCATGGCGCACATCGACGCGGGCAAGACCACCACCACCGAGCGGATCCTGTTCTACACCGGTGTGTCGTACAAGATCGGTGAGGTCCACGATGGCGCTGCCACCATGGACTGGATGGAGCAGGAGCAGGAGCGCGGCATCACGATCACGTCGGCCGCGACGACCTGTCACTGGACCGTCGACGATGCCGACCACACCATCAACATCATCGACACCCCGGGGCACGTCGACTTCACCGTCGAGGTGGAGCGCTCGCTGCGCGTCCTCGACGGTGCCGTGACGGTGTTCGACGGTGTCGCCGGTGTCGAGCCCCAGTCCGAGACCGTGTGGCGGCAGGCTGACCGCTACGGCGTCCCGCGCATCTGCTTCATCAACAAGCTGGACCGCACGGGCGCCAACTTCTTCTTCTGCGTCCAGACCATCGTGGACCGCCTCGGCGCCACCCCGCTGGTCATGCAGCTCCCGATCGGTGCCGAGTCGGACTTCCAGGGCGTTGTCGACCTGGTCCGCATGAAGGCGCTGGTCTGGTCCGCCGAGGCCGCCAAGGGCGAGATGTACGACATCGTCGACATCCCGGCCGAGCTGCAGGAGCAGGCGGACGAGTACCGCGAGGCGCTGATCGACACCGTCTCGAACGTCAGCGACGAGATCATGGAGCTCGCCCTCGAGGGCGAGGACATCCCGGTCGAGCTGCTGCAGGCGGCGATCCGCAAGGGCACGCTGAACTCGGACTTCACCCCGATCTTCTGCGGCACCGCGTTCAAGAACAAGGGCGTTCAGCCCCTGCTCGACGCCGTCGTCAAGTACCTGCCGTCCCCGCTGGACATCGAGTCCATCGAGGGCACCAAGCCGGGCGACGACACCGTCAAGATCTCCCGCAAGGCCTCGGACGACGAGCCGCTCGCCGCGCTCGCGTTCAAGATCATGTCGGACCCGCACCTCGGCAAGCTCACCTTCGTCCGGGTCTACTCGGGCCGCCTGGAGTCCGGCACCTCGGTGCTGAACGCCGTCAAGGGCAAGAAGGAGCGCATCGGCAAGATCTACCGCATGCACGCGAACAAGCGTGAGGAGATCGAGTCGGTGGGCGCCGGCGACATCATCGCCGTCATGGGCCTGAAGCAGACCACCACCGGTGAGACGCTGTCCGACGAGAAGAACCCGGTCATCCTGGAGTCCATGGACTTCCCGGCCCCGGTCATCCGCGTCGCGATCGAGCCCAAGTCCAAGGGTGACCAGGAGAAGCTGGGTGTCGCCATCCAGCGTCTCGCCGAGGAGGACCCGTCCTTCCAGGTCAACACGGACGAGGAGACCGGCCAGACCATCATCGCGGGTATGGGCGAGCTGCACCTCGAGGTGCTGGTCGACCGTATGCGCCGTGAGTTCAAGGTCGAGGCCAACGTCGGCAAGCCGCAGGTCGCGTACCGCGAGACCATCCGCCAGGCGGTCGAGCGCATCGACTACACCCACAAGAAGCAGACCGGTGGTTCCGGTCAGTTCGCCAAGGTGCAGATCGCGATCGAGCCGCTCGAGCAGGCCGAGGGCTACGAGTTCGTCAACCAGGTCACCGGTGGCCGCGTTCCGCGCGAGTACATCCCGTCGGTCGACGCCGGCTGCCAGGAGGCCATGGAGTTCGGCATCCTCGCCGGCTACCCGCTGCAGGGTGTCCGCGTGAAGCTGCTCGACGGCCAGGCGCACGACGTCGACTCCTCCGAGCTCGCGTTCAAGATCGCCGGCTCGATGGCCTTCAAGGAAGGCGCGAGGAAGGCCAAGCCGGTCCTCCTCGAGCCGATGATGGCCGTCGAGGTCACCACGCCCGAGGACTACATGGGCGACGTGATCGGCGACATCAACTCTCGCCGTGGCCAGATCCGGTCCATGGACGAGCGTCACGGTGCCCGCGTCGTCACGGCGCTGGTGCCCCTCTCCGAGATGTTCGGCTACGTCGGTGACCTGCGCAGCAAGACCTCCGGTCGCGCGAGCTACTCGATGCAGTTCGACTCGTACGCCGAGGTTCCGAAGAACGTGGCGGACGACATCATCGCCAAGGCCAAGGGCGAGTGACGTCCCGACATTCGGGACGATAACGAACCCTTAGGCTATTAGGAGGCAACCCGGGAGGATCCGGTCGGATCCTCCCGGGGCCTCCGGCCCCCCCACCAGCGGGACGGCACGGGGTGTCCTCCGGACAGCCCGCACCAAAACCGATCAAAGACCAACTGGCGTCAGCACGGCGTACAGGAACTGTCCTCAGGAGGACTCAGTGGCGAAGGCGAAGTTCGAGCGGACGAAGCCCCACGTCAACATCGGCACCATCGGTCACATCGACCACGGTAAGACCACGCTGACCGCGGCCATCACCAAGGTGCTGCACGACGCGTACCCGGAGATCAACCCCTTCACGCCGTTCGACCAGATCGACAAGGCGCCGGAGGAGCGGCAGCGCGGTATCACCATCTCCATCGCGCACGTCGAGTACCAGACCGAGGCGCGCCACTACGCCCACGTCGACTGCCCGGGTCACGCGGACTACATCAAGAACATGATCACCGGTGCCGCCCAGATGGACGGCGCCATCCTGGTGGTCGCCGCCACCGACGGCCCGATGCCGCAGACCAAGGAGCACGTCCTCCTGGCCCGCCAGGTCGGCGTCCCCTACATCGTTGTCGCCCTGAACAAGGCCGACATGGTGGACGACGAGGAGATCCTGGAGCTCGTCGAGCTCGAGGTCCGCGAGCTGCTCTCCGAGTACGAGTTCCCGGGCGACGACCTGCCGGTCGTCCGCGTCTCCGCGCTGAAGGCGCTGGAGGGCGACAAGGAGTGGGGCGAGAAGCTCCTCGGCCTGATGCACGCCGTCGACGAGAACATCCCCACCCCGGCCCGCGCCGTGGACCAGCCGTTCCTGATGCCGATCGAGGACGTCTTCACGATCACCGGTCGTGGCACCGTCGTCACCGGTCGTATCGAGCGCGGCATCCTCAAGGTCAACGAGACCGTCGACATCATCGGCATCAAGACCGAGAAGACCACCACCACGGTCACCGGCATCGAGATGTTCCGCAAGCTGCTCGACGAGGGCCAGGCCGGTGAGAACGTCGGTCTGCTGCTCCGTGGCATCAAGCGCGAGGACGTCGAGCGCGGCCAGGTCATCATCAAGCCGGGTTCGGTCACCCCGCACACCGACTTCGAGGCCCAGGCCTACATCCTGTCGAAGGACGAGGGTGGCCGCCACACCCCGTTCTTCAACAACTACCGCCCGCAGTTCTACTTCCGTACCACGGACGTGACCGGCGTCGTGACCCTCCCCGAGGGCACCGAGATGGTCATGCCGGGCGACAACACCGCCATGACCGTCGCGCTGATCCAGCCCGTCGCCATGGAGGAGGGCCTGAAGTTCGCCATCCGCGAGGGTGGCCGCACCGTCGGCGCCGGCCAGGTCACCAAGATCGTCAAGTAATTCGACGCTCTGATCGCTCACCCCCCGGGTGAGGAGGGCCCGGTGGACTCACGTCTACCGGGCCCTCGGCTTTTCCACGATTGTGTTTGTTCTATGATCGGCCAGTGTTGCCGGGGGGCTCTGGCGTTCGTCAGTACTCGGACAACCACTGTGCTGTCCAGGTCGATCGAAGGGCAACGTTCGTGGCAACCACCTCCCCCGCGACGGAAGCGGTGCGGCCGGGCCGTGCCGCCGACGAGGGGCCGAAGACTCCGGGTGAGGCGCCGGCGCGCCGCAGCCTGCCGGTGCTGGCCGCCGCCGTGGCGGCCGCCTGGCTGGTGCCGGCCGTGCTCGTCCCGCTCGGGCTCGGCATCGTGGTGCTCCCGGTGCTGCTGCTCGCGGTCGCCGCGATCATCCGGGTCGGCGGAGGACTCCTCGACCGCCTGGTCGTCGCCGGTCTGATCGTGGTCGGCTCGGTGCTGGTCTCCGGTCTGCTCTTCTCGCTCTGGCCGTTCGGGCTCTCGCCCGTCGCCACCTCCGGCACCCTGCTCACCGCCGTCGCGGTGACCGGCTGGCTCGCCCGCCGCCGGCCGCGGATCCCGCTGCGCTTCCGCCCCTCCGACCTGCTGGTGCTCGGTACCGCCGCCGTCTTCTGGCGCTACCTGCACCACCCGCTGGCCGGGAAGTCCGCCGCCGAGCGGCTCTCCTTCTTCAGCACCGCCGAGGACCGGCTGAACCACTTCTCGTACTTCTCCGGGATCCAGCACGTCGGCGGCTACAACTTCCTGCACCAGGACGCCGCCCGGGCGTACATGATGTCCCCGGCCGAGGTGACCTACCCGCAGGGCACCCACTTCCTGCTGGCCTGGGTGGACTCGCTGGTCCACTCCTCCGCCGACCCCGGCGCCATGCTCGGCGTGATGAACCGGTACCTGCTGTACGTGCTCGTGGCGTACACCCTGCTGGCCACCGCCCTGGTCTGGGCGGCCCGCTGGATCGGCGGCCCGCGGCTGCGCGGCTGGCGCACCGCCGCGGTCTGCGGCACGGTCCTGGCGCTGATGCTCGCCAGCAACTACACCTACCTGGTCATCCACGGCTTCGACTCGACGGTCATCGGCCTGCTGATGCTCGCCGTGACGCTGGCCCTGCTGATCCGCCCGGCCATGGGCCGGACCGAGTACGCGCTGGTCGCGCTCGCGGGCCTGATCACCGTCACCTACGTCTACAACCTGTTCGGCGCCGTGGTCGGCCTCGCCGTGGTGCTCTCCGTCCTGGTGCACCGCCGCAGGTTCGCCGGCGGTACCCGCCGGTGGCTGCGCTACGCGCTGATGGGGGCGGTGGGCCTCGGCCTGGCCGGTCTCCCCAGCGCGGTGTCCGTCCTGTCCGAGCTGGACGTCGCGAGCACCGCGAGCCTGGGCGGCCCGAGCGTCGAGGCGGACCGCACGCTGCTGGTCGGCGGCATGCTGCTGGCCCTGCTCGCGGCCGCCGCCCCGGCCAACCGCCGGACCGGCTCCGGGCGGGCGCACCTCGCCGTGGTGCTCGGCACCGGAACGGTGGTCTTCGGCTTCGGCTGGTACCAGATCAGCACCATAGGCGAGTACTCCTACTACTTCGAGAAGCTGGCCGGCTGCGCGATCGTGGTCGCGCTCATCTCGCTCGGCGCGGTCGGCACCCTGCTGGGCACCCCGGCCCCGGCCCCGGCCGCCTCCCGGCGGGGCCGCCGGCTCGCGAGCGACGGCGTGCTCTCCGGCCTCGCGGTGGCGGCCGCGCTGAGCCTGTTCGCCGGCGTGCAGTGGAACGTCCACTCCTTCAAGGGCGGCCCGGTGGCCTGGCACGCCAACTCGCTGGTCGGCTGGAGCCGAGGCGACGCCTGGAGCGACATCGGCCCCCGCGACGGCGCGACCGTGCTGGCCGACCTGAAGGACATCGAGGGGCCGGTCATGGCCCTGTACTCGAACGACGACTACAAGAACCTGAAGTCGACCTGGCTCGCGGCGCTGCTGCGCGAGCGCGGCGGCGACATGCTCCCGCTGTACGAGACCCACTGGATCAACATCGGTGCGGCCCCGCGTCCGGAGAACGAGTACCAGAAGGCGATGGAGCACGTCCGGCTGGCCATCACCAAGGTGGGGCAGCCGCTGACCATCGTCGTGGTCGACCGCGGGCTGGCCGACCGGATGGGCCGCGAACTCGCCGCCGCCGGCCTGAAGGCCACCGTCGTCGCCATGCCGGACAACCAGTGGATCCACCCGTGGAACAAGAGCTTCCCCGGCGACTGAGCCACCACCCCCGTCAAAGGGGGATCTCGTGCCGCCCGGCTACACTGACGCCCTGTCGTCCCCGCGCCCCCGCGCGCGGGGACCGGTTCGGCTTCGAGCCCACTCGCGAAAGCGTCTCCCGTATGACTGATGCCCCTGCCCTGACGCAGCCGTCGCGTCCCGGGCACAGTGATGCCGTGCCCACCGCTCCCGCCGGAGCGCGCTCCGCGGCCCGCCAGCGCCGGCCCCGGCTCTACGCCCTCGACGGCATGCGGCTGATCGCCGCGCTCACCGTGGTGTCCTTCCACTGGACGGCGTACGTCGGGATCGACGGGGTCTGGCCGGGCAAGACCCCGCGGGAGGTGCTGCCCACGCTCAACCAGTTCGCGTCCTACGGCTGGCTGGGCGTGGAGCTGTTCTTCGTCATCAGCGGCTTCGTGATCTGCATGAGCTGCTGGGGCAAGCGGCCCGGCGACTTCTTCGTCTCCCGGGTGATCCGGCTGTACCCGGCCTACTGGACCGGCGTCGCGCTCACCACGGTCGTCCTGCTGACGTTCACCGAGTACGCCCGGTCCGGTGCGGCGGACGGGCTGGACGCCTCCCGGGTGCTGGCCAACCTCACCATGCTCCAGGAGCCCTTCGGCGTCCACCACGTCGACGGCGTGTACTGGACGCTGTGGGCGGAGATGAAGTTCTACCTGCTCTTCTCCGTCGTGGTGGTCAGGGGCCTGACCTACCGCCGGGTGGTGGCGTTCTGCGGGATCTGGGCGGTGGCGGGCGCGCTCTCCGTCCCGGCGCAGATACCGCTGCTGACCACCCTGGCCATGCCGGACCAGGCGCCGTTCTTCATCGCGGGCATCGCGATGTTCCTGATGTACCGCTTCGGCCAGAACCTGCTGCTCTGGGGGATCGTGGGCTTCAGCTGGATGCTGGCCCTCTCCCGGATCAACTCGATCAAGGTCCTGTACGAGAGCGTCCTCGGCTACCACCTGTCCTGGAACGTCATCGCGGGCGTGATGACCCTGGCGTTCGCACTGGTGCTCGCCGCCGCCCTGGGCTGGTTCAATTGGGCGTCGTGGAAGTGGCTCACCGTCGCCGGTGCGCTCACCTATCCCGTTTACCTGATCCACCAGGAGATCGGCTGGACGATCATCCACTTCGCCCAGACCCAGGGCCTCGGGGTCCGCGGGGCCCTGGCGGTGGCACTGACGGTCATCCTGGTCACCGCGTGGCTGATCCATCGCTTGGTCGAGCGGCCGCTCTCCGGAGCCCTGAAGAAGGGCCTGGACCGCTCGATGCTCACCCTGCGCCGGGCCTCCGACGAGCCCGGACGCACCCCGAGCTGACCGGCCCCCCAGCCGGCGCCCGGTCTACCGCACAGATCTTCATGGAATAGGCGAACAACGATGGACAATGCAGTAGTGCCGGCGGCCTGGCCGGGGGACTCGGCTCCCCCGTTGCTGTCGGTGGTCATCCCGATCTACAACGAGCAGGAGGCCCTGCCGCTGACGGTCCAGCGGCTGCGGCCGATCCTGGACGGTCTGTCCGTCACCTACGAGGTCGTGGGCATCGACGACGGCAGCACCGACGCCACCCCGGCGATCATGCAGAAGATCCACCAGGACTGGCCGGAGTTCCGCATCGTCCGGTTCGCCCGCAACTCCGGGCACCAGGCCGCGCTCACCGCGGGCATCCACCGGGCCTTCGGCGACTACGTCGTCTCCATCGACGCCGACCTCCAGGACCCGCCGGAGAAGATCCCGGAGATGCTCTCCCTCGCCCGGGAGCAGAACCTGGACATCGTCTACGGCGTGCGCGGCGACCGCGGCACCGACACCTTCTTCAAGCGCCGCACGGCCGGCGCCTACTACTGGCTGATGCGCAAGCTGGTCGGCAAGAAGATGCCGAACCAGGCCGGCGACTACCGCCTGCTCAGCCGCGCCGCCGTCGACGCGCTCAAGTCGCTGCCCGAGCACCAGCCGGTGTACCGCCTGCTGGTGCCGTGGCTGGGCTTCCCGAGCGGCGAGGTGGTCTACGTCCGCGAGGAGCGGGTCGCCGGCAGCACCCACTACCCGCTGTCGAAGATGATCCGGCTGGCCATCGACAGCATCACCAACTTCTCCGCGAGCCCGCTGCGGCTGGCCACCTGGCTGGGCCTGCTGAGCTTCGTGCTCTGCTTCGGCCTGGGCGTCTACACCACGGTCGAGTACGCGCTCGGCGAGACCGTCCCCGGCTGGTCCTCGCTGTTCATCGGCATGCTCTTCCTCGGCGCGGTGCAGCTGGTCTGCATCGGTCTGCTGGGCGAGTACGTGGGCCGGATCTACTCCGCCGCCCAGTCCCGCCCGGCCTACTTCATCGGCTACGACTCGGCGGAGGACCCCCGTACGCGGTCCTCGAAGGCCCCCGAGTACGTGGCGTGACCCCCTCCCGTCCCGCGGCCGTCCGCCGCGGGACGGGCCCCGGGCCCCGCCGCAGGCCGGCACGCGGCCACAGGAAGAGAAGAGCGATGGGTACCACTGACAGCACCGCCTCCGCGCCGCTCCGCAGCCCGGAGCAGGGCGTCGACGCGCCCGGCACCCCCGGGCGGCGTCCGTCCGCGGCGTTGCGGTTCCTGCCCGCCGGCGCGGCGTACCTGGTGCTGGTGGCCGTGCTGCTGAAGTCCGGCACCGCGCCGCTCGACGTCGCCAAGTACACCGGCTACGCGGTCTGGGCGGTCGTCCTGCCCGGCACGCTGGTGTTCCGCGCGCTCCGCCGCCGGCCGCACACCCTGGTCGAGGACCTCGCGTTCGGCGCCGTCGTCGGCCTCGTGCTGGAGCTCGCCGCCTGGGCGCTGCTGGTCTCGCTCGGCCTGCAGTCGCTGGCCCTGGCCTGGCCGCTCGCCGTCGTGGTGCCCTTCGCGGCCGTCCCGGCCCTGCGCCGGCACTGGCGCCCGAGCGGTTACCGGATCCCGTCCACGGCCTGGTCCTGGGCGGTCGCCGCGACGGTCGCGTTCACCAGCCTCTACCTGTACGTCGTCGCGCTGCGGACCAACCCGATCGTCCCGGACAGCGAGACCACCCGGCAGTACATCGACCTGCCGTACCTGCTGTCGCTGGCCGGCAACGCCAAGCACCACGTCCCGCTGACCTTCCCGCAGGCGGCGGGCGAGCCGCTGAACTACCACTGGTTCACCTTCGCCCACATGGCGATGACCAGCATGGTCGGCGACATCGACCTGGCCGTGGTCCAGATGCGCCTCATGGTGCCGGCGCTCTCGGCGCTCGCCATGGTCGTCGCCGCCGTCACCGCCTGGCGGCTCACCGCCCGGCCGTGGAGCGGCCCGGTGGCCGCCGCGCTGGTCTTCGCGATCGGCGAGTTCACGGTCAACTACCCGGCGGACGTCAACAGCTGGGTCTTCGGCGCGCTCTCGGTGCCGCTGATGTCCTGGGCCAGCCTCTCGCTCACCTACAGCCTGCCGCTGCTGCTGGCGCTGATCGCCGCGGTGGGGGACCGGCTGCGGGGCGCGGACGCGGACGCGGCCGTCCCGGGCTTCGGCCGCGGCGCCTTCGTCCTGGCCGGGCTGTTCGCCCTGGCCTCCAGCGCGGCCAAGGCCAGCTCGCTGCCGGTGACCCTGGCCGGTCTGGCCTTCGCCGGCGCGGTGGTGCTGCTGGTCGAGCGGCGGATCCCGTGGAACATCGTCGGTCTCGGCGCGGTCCTCGGCGCTGCCCAGGTGTTCACCACCGCGGTGATCTTCCGCTTCGAGAGCTACGGCCTGGAAGTCGTCCCTTTCGGGAACATCAAGGGGTACTGGGCGGACCCGCAGCAGCTGCGCTCGGCCCCGGTCCAGGCCGGGGTGGTGCTGCTGACCGTCGGCGCGTTCGTGCTCAACCACCAGCTGCGGGTGGCCGGCCTGGTGCCGCTGCTGTGGCGCCGCCGGCTGGCCCTGCAGCCGGTGCAGTGGTTCCTGCTCGGCGGCGCGCTGGCCGGTCCGGCGCTCTACTTCGTGGTCAACGGCTTCAACGCGAGCTACTTCACGCTGGCCGGGCTGCCGTTCGGCATCCTCCTGTCGGCCTGGGGCTACGCGGAGAGCGTCGAGCGGGCCCGGCTGTCGCGGCGGGCCGCGATCGCGCTGGCCGCCGGCACGGTGCTCTTCGTCGCCCTGCTGACCTGGGGCATCCAGCGGTACTCGCGGGACTGGGCCGAGTTCGTGCTGCGGAACACCGGCGACCTCACCCAGCCGCGCACCTACGCCGCGCTGCTGCCGGCGGTGGCCGCCGCCGCGGCGCTGGCGGGGATCGCCCTGGTGGGAGGGCTGCTCTGGTGGGCGCTCGGCCGCCGGGCGGTGCCGGGGCTGCGCCGTCGCGGCGGGCTGGTCCTGCTCACCGGCGTGCTGGTGGCCGGCGCGCCGACCCTGCTGCTGGACGGCCTGCAGACCCGTGAGCACGTCTGGGAGAGCGCCTGGCCGATGCCGGCCGGCCAGGTGCAGGCGGCCCGCTGGGTCCGCGAGCACAGCGAGCCGGACGACGTCCTGGCCACCAACACCCACTGCCGGCCCGAGGACGACTACGCCGACCCCAACCGGGGCTGCGGCAACGCGCTCTCGTTCTGGCTCAGCGGCTACTCCGAGCGCTCGGTGCTGGTCGAGGGCTGGGCGTACTCGCCGCGCGTCATGGCCGCCGGCAACGGCGCGTTCTGGGACGAGCCGCTGCTGCGGCTCAACGACGAGGTCTTCCACCGGCCGACCGCGGAGAACGTCGGCCGGCTCCGGGACGAGCACCACGTCCGCTACCTGGTGGCCGACCGCAAGGCCGGGGCCGACACCGCCGCGCTGGGCGCGCTGGCCAGGCCCGTGTACGACAACGGCCGCGTGGCCGTGTTCGAGTTGTCCTGATCGACCTGCCGATGAACGAGCCCAGGGGAGCCAACATGCCGCCGACCGCCGAGCCCACCGTGGCGCCGGAGACCGCCGCCGGCGGACCGGGGGCGACCACCACCGCCAAGCGCCAGATCCCGTCCTTCCTGATCATCGGGGTCCTGAGCACGCTGTTCTACCTGCTGCTCTACGTGGTCGCCCGGCGCTTCGTGGACCCGCAGGCCGCCAACCTGATCGCCCTCGCGGTCAGCGCCGTCGCGAACACCGCCGCCAACCGGCGGTTCACCTTCGGCATCACCGGCTCGGACGGGGCGCTGCGCCACCAGCTCCAGGGCGCCGTGGCCTTCCTCATCGGCCTCGCGCTGAGCGCCGGCGTGCTCGCCCTGCTCGACGTCGCCGTCCCGGACGCCTCCAAGGTGGTCGAGGTGGGCGGCCTGATCGTCGCCAACGGCCTGGCCACCGTCGCCCGGTTCGTGCTGATGAAGATCTGGGTGTTCCGCACCAGGTAGGGATTCACCAGGAGTTCATCCCGCGCGCGCCCCGGCCCGGCGCGGGAACGCGATCGCCCCCGGCCCGCCGAAGCGGACCGGGGGCGATCGCCGTCGGTACGGGGTCAGCCGAGGGCCGGGGTGCGGCGCACCTCGTCCTCCCAGAGGGTGCGCACCGCCTCGCGCAGCTCGCGCCGGGGGGTCCAGCCCAGCGCCTTCGCGATCGCGGTGACGTCCAGCTGCTGCCACTCGGTCTCCGGGCCGGTGCCCTCCGGCGCCGGGACCTCGGTGATCTTCGTCGGGACGCCGCTGACCTCGATCAGCAGCTCGACCAGCTCGCGCGCCGAACTCGCCCGGCCGAGGCCGACGTTGAGCACGGCCGGAGCCTGCGGGGCGGACGGCAGGGCGGCGACGATCGCGTCGACGGTGTCCTGCAGGTCGACGAAGTCCCGCTGGGCGGTGAGCGGCTGCAGGGACAGCTCGGCCTCGGTGCCGGCGGCCCGGGCGGCCGCCAGCTTGCCCGCCATGACGCCGAGCAGGCTGTGCGAGGGCTGGCCGGCGCCGACGACGTTGCCGAGCCGCAGCACGACGGCGTCGAGCCCGTCCCGGCGCACGGCGTCCGCGATCAGCTCGGTGGCCTTGAGCTTGAGCTCCCCGTACGCCATGGACGGGTGGGGCTCGGAGTCCTCGGCGAGGCTGACGCCGATCGGGCACAGGCCGTACTCGTGCACCGTGCCGAGGTGGACCAGGCGCGGGGGAGCGGCCATCGACCGCAGCGCCTCCAGCAGGCCGGTGACCATGCCGACGTTGGCGCCGACCATCTGCTCGTCGGTGAGGCCCCACATGCCGCCGGCCGCGTTGACCACCACGTCGATCCGGTGCTCCTCCAGCAGCGCGGCGAGCGCGGCCGGCGGGTCGTCGGTCAGGTCCAGCCGGGCGAAGTCGCCGGGCAGGGCGTCGGCCGGCTCCTTGCGGGCGACGGTGAGCAGGTGGTGGCCCCGCTCGGCGAGGGTGGCGAGGATGGTGCGGCCGATGAAGCCGGTGCCGCCGAGAACGGCGACCCGGGGGAGAGCTGAGCTGGTGGCGGCCATGGCCTCTGGTTCCGGTAGGTCGGGTACGGGACGGTGGGGCGGAGGGTGGCTCAGTAGCGGTCGTTGCCGGCGACGTGCCGCAGCAGGGTCCTGGTGCCCTCGCTGTGCCGGCTCTTGACCGCGCCCGGCACCATGGTGAGCGCGTGGATCCGGGAGGACAGGTGCAGCCGGGAGGCCTTGGCGGCCCGCGGCCAGCCGTGCGCGTCCAGCCGGTCGGCGACGTCCCGGAAGAAGCGGTTGGCCTCCTCGAAGCGGACGCCGGTGAAGGCCTGAGCGGAGGAGATGCTCACCGCGTGCCGGCGGTACTGGAAGATGACCTTGTCGGTGATCATCATCTGCTCGCCGGCCTGGAGCAGGTCGATGACCAGCGCCAGGTCCTGGGTGACCTCCAGGTTGTCCCGGAAGCCGACCGCCTTCACGGCCTCGGTGCGCCAGCAGATGGAGGGGAAGAACAGCCAGTTGCCGCGGAGCAGGCTGGTGGCCAGCTCCTCCCCGCTCATCTGCTTGCGGCCGTTCACCTTGGGCGCGTAGATCCGCTTCTTGGCCTGGTCCACCAGCCCGTCGGTGGGCCTGCCCTCGCCGTCGATGACCTGGACGCCCGGCTGGACCATGCCGATGTCCGGGTTGTCCTTGAGGACGGCGCGGACGTTCTCCACGTAGTCCGGCAGCATGATGTCGTCGGTGCCCATCATGACGAAGTGCTGCTCGCGCACCAGGCCGAGGCACTTGCGGTAGTTGCCGGTGACGCCGAGGTTCTGCTCGTTGCGCTGGTAGGAGACGCGCTCGTCGCCGAGTTCGGCGAACCAGCCCGGGACGTCCGGTTCCTTGCCGTCGTCCACCACGGTGAGCCGCCAGTTCGGGTCGCTCTGGGCCAGGATGCTGCGTACGGCCGCCTGCATGAGGGCGACGTTGCCGTAGTAGGGCAGCATGATGTCAAGAGTTGTCATGAGCGGCGCACCTGGTGTTTTCCGGGTAGGAGGGGACGGCGAGAAGGCTACTGGCCCGCGAGCGAACGCCGGTAGCGCAGGCACTCCTCGTAGTCCGGCAGCAGGCCGGTCTCGATGGCCTCGGCCAGGGTCGGGGCGGCGGCGTCCCGGGCGGACAGCTGCGGGGTGCCGGCCGGCCACTCGATCGCCAGGTCGGGGTCCAGCGGGTGCACCGCGTGCTCGCCGGTCGGGTTGTAGGTCTCGGAGCAGACGTAGGAGAGCGTGGCGTCGTCGCTCAGCGCGCAGAAGCCGTGGCCGAGGCCCTCGGAGATGTACACCGAGCGGCGGTCGACGTCGTCGAGCCGGACGAACTCCCAGCGGCCGAAGGTCGGCGAGCCGACCCGCAGGTCGACGACGACGTCCAGCACGGCGCCGCGCACGCAGCTGACGTACTTGGCCTGGCCGGGCGCGACGTCGGCGAAGTGGACGCCCCGGACGACGTCCTTGGCGGACACCGAGAGGTTGCCCTGGGCCATCCGCAGCGGGTGGCCGACCACCTCGGACAGCCGGTCGAAGCGGTACCACTCCATGAACAGGCCGCGCGGGTCGCCGTGCAGCTGCGGGGTGATCTCCCAGGCGCCCTCGATCGAGAGCTCGCGGAACTTCATCGGGCGGCCTCCTCGTCGAGCAGGTTCACCAGGTACTGGCCGTAACCGCTCTTCAGCAGCGGTTCCGCCAGCTCGCGCAGCTGCTCGGACGAGACGAAGCCGGCCCGCCAGGCGGCCTCCTCGACGCAGCCGATCTTGAAGCCCTGGCGCTCCTCGATGACCCGGACGAACTCCGAGGCCTGCACCATCGAGACGAAGGTGCCGGTGTCCAGCCACGCGGTGCCGCGGTCCAGGACGGTCACCTGGAGCTCGCCGCGCTGCAGGTAGGCCTCGTTGACCGCGGTGATCTCCAGCTCGCCGCGGGCGCTCGGGGTGATCGAGCGGGCGATCTCCACCACGCGGTTGTCGTAGAAGTACAGGCCGGGCACCGCGTAGCGGGACTTCGGCCGGACCGGCTTCTCCTCGATGGAGATGACCTGGCCGGACTCGTCGAACTCGACCACGCCGTACGCGGTCGGGTCGGCCACCGGGTACGCGAAGACCATGCCGCCCTTGGGGTCGGTCCGCTGCGCGAGCCGCGTGCCCAGGCCGCTGCCGTGGAAGATGTTGTCGCCGAGGATCAGCGCGACCGGCTCGTCGCCGATGAAGTCGGCGCCCAGCACGAAGGCCTGGGCGATGCCCTCGGGGCGCTCCTGGACGGCGTACTGGAGGTCCAGTCCGAGCTGCGAGCCGTCGCCGAGCAGGCGCTCGAACTGCTCCCTGTCCTGGGGCGTCGTGATGATCAGGATCTCGCGGATGCCCGCCATGATCAGCGTCGAGAGCGGGTAGTAGATCATCGGCTTGTCGAAGACCGGGAGGAGCTGCTTCGAGACTGCCCGGGTGAGGGGCCAGAGGCGGGAACCGGTGCCGCCCGCAAGAAGAATGCCGCGCATGGCGCACACCTTACGTGGCCTGCCGTCCCCGGCCACAACCGCCTTCGGACGCCCACGCATCACCGTCCCGGACCCCGGGAAGAGGGTCTGCGCGCGCGCACTATACTCAGCCGCACTATGCGTATCCTCGTCACCGGCGGCGCCGGATTCATCGGGTCCCAGTTCGTCCGCGCGCTGCTGTCGGCGGATCCCGCGGCGCGCGTCACCGTCTTCGACAAGCTGACCTACTCCGGCGTCGAGGAGAACCTCGCGCCCGTCGCGGACCACCCGGGCTACTCCTTCGTCCGCGGCGACATCTGCGACATCGACGCCGTCGACCAGGCCATGCCGGGCCACGACGCGGTCGTGCACTTCGCGGCCGAGTCGCACGTCGACCGCTCCATCGCCGGCGCCGGCCCGTTCGTGATGACCAACGTCGTCGGCACCCAGGTGCTGCTGGACGCGGCCCGCAAGCACGGCGTCGGCCGCTTCGTGCACGTCTCCACCGACGAGGTCTACGGCTCCATCACCGAGGGCTCCTGGACCGAGGAGTGGCCGCTCGCGCCGAACTCCCCGTACTCCTCCTCGAAGGCCGGCTCGGACCTGCTCGCGCTGGCGTACCACCGCACCCACGGCATGGACGTGGTGGTCACCCGCTGCTCCAACAACTACGGGCCGTACCAGTTCCCCGAGAAGGTCATCCCGCTCTTCACCACCAACCTGATCGACGGCAAGCGCGTCCCGCTGTACGGCGACGGCGGCAACATCCGCGACTGGCTGCACGTCTCGGACCACTGCCGCGGCATCGACCTGGCGCTGCGCAAGGGCCGGGCCGGCCAGGTCTACAACATCGGCGGGGGCGTCGAGCTGACCAACAAGGAGCTCACCGGCCTGCTGCTGGAGGCCGCCGGCCAGGGCTGGGACATGGTCGACCGGGTCGAGGACCGCAAGGGCCACGACCTGCGCTACTCGCTGGACATCAGCAAGATCCGCGAGGAGCTCGGCTACGAGCCGCAGGTCACCTTCGAGGAGGGCCTCGCCTCGACCATCGCCTGGTACCGCGAGAACCGCGCCTGGTGGGAGCCGCTCAAGGTGAGGGCCGCGCAGCAGTCGTGAACCAACAGGGCAGTGCGGCGCCCGCGCGCCGCTCCCCGCTGGCCAAGGTCGTCAGCGCTCTTCCCCCGGGCACCCAGCTGGTGATCGGGGGAACGGTGCTGCTCGGCGCCGCCTCCTACGTCCACCTGATGGCGGCCGGCTACAGCCTCGGCAAGCCGGAGATGGCCCTGGTCTCGCTGCTCTGGACGATCCTCATGTGGGTCGGCCTCGGGCTCTTCTTCCCGGTCGAGCAGGAGCTCACCCGGATCGTCGCCGCCCGCCGGGCCGGCGGCCAGGGCACCGCGCCGGTCGTCCGCCGGATCCTGCTGCTCACCGCCGGGATGCTGGTGGTGCTGGTGGCCGGCATGGCGGTCGCCGCCCGCCCGCTCGCGGACACCTTCTTCGACGGCCACCGCAGCATGGTGGTGGCGCTGGCCGCGGCCTTCGGCGCGATGGCGGTCAGCAACGTCAGCCGCGGCGTGCTGGCCGGCCTCGACCGGTTCGGCGCGTACGGCACCCAGCTCGCGGTGGACGGCGCGCTGCGCATCGCGCTGGCGGTCGGCTGCGCGCTGGCCGGCGTCCGCTCGCCGCTCGCCTTCGCGCTGATCCTCACCGTCGCGCCGCTGGTGGGCGTGGTGGCCACGCTCCGGCCGCTGCTCGCCGGGGTCCAGGCCGGACCGGCGGTCAAGTGGTCCACCCTCACCTCGGGCCTGGCCCCGCTGATCGCCTCCACCCTGCTGTCCCAGGTGGTCGTGAACGTCGCGGTGGTCTCCACCAAGCTGCTCGCGCCGGACGACGCCGCCCTGGTGGCCGGCCTGCTGAACGCCGTCGTCCTCGCCCGGGTGCCGCTGTTCGTCTTCGGCTCGCTCCAGGCCTCGCTGCTGGCCGGGCTGTCCACCGCGGCGGCGGCCGGCGACCGGGCCGGATTCTCCAAGCTGCTCGCGCGCACCTGCGGTGTGGTCACCGTGCTCGGCGTGGCGGGCGGCATCCCCGCGACCCTGCTCGGGCCGTGGCTGATCCAGGTGCTCTTCAAGGCCGACGACGTGCTCGGCTCGCTGGACTTCCTCTGGATGTCGGCCGGCACGCTGTGCTACATGCTCGCCATGGTGCTCGGCCAGGCGCTGCTCGTCCTGCACCGCCACCGTCTCCAACTGCTCGGCTGGGCGGTGGGAACCGTTGCCCTGATCGTCACCACCCTGCTGCCCGGACCGATCGCGACCCGGGTCTGCCTCGCCTACACTATGGGTTCGCTGGCCGCGGTCTGCTGCATGCTCGCCGCACTGTGGCTGACCTTCCTGCGGCGGTCGCCCGGCGCGCCGGCCGACCAGGGCGGCCCGGTCCGCCCCTCGCTCGTGGATTCGGTATGACCGTCAAGGCGCAGCTCCCCACCATCATCCGATCCCGCCGCGATCCGCGGCTGCACGACGCGGCATGGAGTCACGATGTCCGACTATGACGATGTGTGGCTGGTCATCCCCGCCTACAACGAGGGAACCGTCATCGCCGATGTGATCGAGAACGCGCGCAAGACGTTCCCCAACATCGTCGTGATCGACGACGGCTCGACCGACAACTCGGCCGAGACCATCATGACCACCGGCGCGCACCTCGTGCAGCACCCGGTCAACCTCGGCCAGGGCGCCGCGCTGCAGACCGGTTTCAACTACGCGCTCAAGCAGCCGGGCGCCAAGTACTTCGCCACCTTCGACGCGGACGGCCAGCACCAGACGCACGACGTCGAGAAGATGGTCGCCCTGCTCCGGGCCGACGAGGCCGACGTGGTCCTCGGCTCCCGCTTCATCGAGCAGACCGGCGAGGTGCCGTGGATCAAGCGCGTGGTCCTGCGGACCGCGGCGACGATCAGTCCCACCGCGCGCAAGCTCAACCTGACGGACTCGCACAACGGCCTGCGGGTGATCAACCGCAAGGCCGCGTCCGCGCTTCGCATCACCATGAACGGCATGGCTCACGCCTCCGAGATCGTGGCCACGCTGGCCTCCTCGGACCTGCGCGTCATGGAGGTCCCGGTGGACATCCTGTACACCGAGTACTCCCGCTCCAAGGGCCAGTCGTTGATCAACGGCGTCAACATCCTCTTCGACATCTCGCTCAGGGAGCGTGGCCGCAAGTGAAGTACCTCTGGATCCAGCTGCTCCTCATGGCCGGCACGGGCGTGCTCGTGTACGCCTTCATCCGCCGCTGGGACGCCGCGCACACCCGTGCGTGGAAGCGGATGGCGTTCTTCGCCTTCGTGATCGCCAACGTGTACGCCGTCCTCCGGCCGCAGGACGTCACCTGGATCGCCAACAAGCTGGGCGTCGGGCGCGGCACCGACCTGGTGCTCTACCTGCTCGTGGTGGCGATGGCCTTCATGACGCTGAACACCTTCATGCGCTTCCGCTCGTTGGAGAAGAAGCTCACCGACCTGGCCCGCACCGTCGCCGTCAACGACGGCCAGCGGGTCAACAAGGAGCGCTTCGCCGAGGACGACGCCGTCCTCCCGGTCGGCTCCGAGCGGTAGTCCGCACCCCGCGGGGCGCACCCGTACAACCCGTCCGACGGAAAAGGGACTGAGATGACGAACCTGGCCGCCGGAACGGTCAGTACCGAGAGTCCGGAGCTCGAACCCGCCGGCGCGGCCGCCCCGGTCGCTCCGGCGGGGGAGGCCAGGCCCGGCCTGCTGACCCGGCGCTGGGCCCAGATCACCGCCGAGGTCGTGGTCAGCGTCGTCGCGGCCCTCGGTTTCACGCTGCTCTGCAGCCGGATCGACGTCAACCCGCTGAACCGGATCGGCCAGGTCAGCGGGCTGGCGAAGATCCAGCAGTACGTCGCGATCGTCGGCCTGCCGCTGCTCGCGGTGCTGCTGTTCACCGCCTACCGGGGCACCCTGCGCCGGCACCGGCTCACCCAGCGGCTGGTCTGCGCCGCGCTGGCCGGCCTGTCGACCGGCGTGATCGCCGGCGGTGTCGTCGTCGCCCTCAACGGGACCCCCTGGCCGCTCGGCGGCCAGGAGGGCGACCCGAGCGTCCTGGTCCACATGGCCACCGGGATGCTGGACGACAAGGGCCTGCCCGGGGTCTACCCGCCCGGCTTCCCGGCGCTGATCGCGCTCTGGGCGAAGATCCGCTACCACGGGGTCGGCGGTGAGGGCTTCGCCCTGCACGACCTGCAGATCCTCTTCAGCGCGCTGGTCGGGCCGATGAGCTACCTGGCCTGGCGGCTGCTGCTGCGGCCGTTCTGGGCGCTGCTGATCGCGCTGCCGGCCGCGGTGGTCTTCCTGGACCCGATCCGCCCGTACAGCCACGTCGTGATGATCATGCTGGTGCCGCTGCTGACCGCGGTGCTGCGCGAGGTCCGCCGGGCCGGCGAGATGTCGACCCGCACGGCGCTGCTGCGCGGTCTGGGCTTCGGCGTGGTCTTCGGCCTGCTGTTCCTCTGGTACTCCGGCTGGTACCTGTGGTCGGCTCCCGGCATCGCCGTGCTGACGCTCTTCGTCTTCCCCTGGCGCGGGGGGCGCACGGCCGTGCGCAACGGGCTCGCGCTGATCGGCACCACCGTGGTGAGCGCCGGGATCGTCGGCTCGCCGCTGCTCTACCAGCTGGCCACGATCGGGGCGGACGTCCCGGACCGGTACGGCTACATCATGGTCTACACCGACCCGACCTACATCATGGGCTGGATGTCCGACCGGGTCGGCCAGACCACCTACCACAACTACCCGGTCTCGGGCGAGCTGGCCGGCCAGAGCGGTTTCGCCGTGCTGCTGATCGTCGGCGTCGGGCTCGGCCTCGGGCTGGGGCTGCGCAGCCTCGCGGTGCGCACGGCCGCCGCCGTGCTGGCCGGCGCCTGGCTGATGCGGTTCACCTTCGCCGGGAAGATGGCGCAGACCGGGACCGTCGCGCTGTACCCCCGGACCACCTGGATCATCCTGTACTGCCTGATGATCCTCGCCGTGCTGGGCCTGATGGCCGCCTACCACCGCGGCAGCGGCTGGCTGGAGCGGGTGCTGCGCAAGGACGACGCGCCGGCCGGTTCGTCGGTGCTCTCCGGCCGGATGCTGCGCCAGTTCGCCGCGGGCCTGGTCTGCGCCCTCGCGCTGTTCGGCACCATGGGCGCCTCCTGGTCGGTCAACCGGTACATGCCGGAGGACGAGAAGGCCGGGACGATGGGGCTCGACGCCTGGCGCGCGCACACCATCAAGAAGGCCGACGGCAGCTGCCCGCGGTACGCGCCCGTCTCGACCTGCGCGGACATCATCATCAAGGACTGGACCCCGGACAAGGACGACAAGAAGTTCGTCTGGTGCGCCGGCGTCCCGACCGAGGACTGGAAGGCGGTCTGCGGCCGCCGCGCTCCCTGGGACAACGGCCCGGCCAAGTAGCCGGGAGCAGCCCGCGCGAGCGCGTCGGGGCCGGTGAGGTGCGCCTCACCGGCCCCGATTGGCTTTCCGGCTCACGCCTGTGGCAGTATGTCCAAGTTGCTCGGTTGAGTGCCGATGCTGCGCGCCTCCCGCCGGGAGGACCGGAAGCGAGTCCCACGTACTCGTCGTTCCCGTGATGGCCGTCAAGCGTGAGTGTTACGCCACGGCAGCTGCGGGGCGAAAGTACGGGAATCTTCCGGGAAGCGTGTGCGGGGCCTCGGCCCGGTTCCCCCCTCCCCGAAAGTTCGAAACCGACGATTTGATCGCCGGTTTTTTGCAAGCGCGAGTGCGACACGCCCGAGCGCGGGGGTCGGCGGGGGTCGTGCAGTGACTAAGACAGAAGGACTACAAAGTAGCCATGGCGGGACAGAAGATCCGCATCCGGCTCAAGGCCTACGACCACGAGGTCATCGACTCCTCGGCGAAGAAGATCGTCGAGACGGTGATCCGTACTGGTGCGCAGGTCGCGGGCCCGGTGCCGCTGCCCACTGAGAAGAACGTGTACTGCGTCATCCGCTCGCCGCACAAGTACAAGGACTCGCGCGAGCACTTCGAGATGCGTACTCACAAGCGTCTGATCGACATCCTCGACCCCACGCCGAAGACGGTTGACTCGCTCATGCGTCTCGACCTGCCGGCGGGCGTCGACATCGAGATCAAGCTCTGAGAGGCGCACCGAAGATGGCTAAGCAGATTAAGGGCATCCTGGGCGAGAAGCTCGGCATGACCCAGGTCTGGGACGAGAACAACCGGGTCGTCCCGGTGACCGTCGTCAAGGCTGGGCCGAATGTCGTGACCCAGGTCCACACCGCCGACAGCTCGGCCGGCTACGACGCCGTCCAGCTCGGTTTCGGCGAGATCGACCCCCGCAAGGTGAACAAGCCCCTCGCGGGCCACTTCGCCAAGGCCGGCGTCACCCCGCGCCGCCACCTGGTCGAGATCCGTACCTCGGACGCGTCCGAGTACACCCTGGGCCAGGAGCTCACCGCCGAGGTGTTCGAGGCGGGTGTCAAGGTCGACGTGACCGGCACCTCCAAGGGCAAGGGCTTCGCCGGTGTCATGAAGCGCCACAACTTCCGTGGTCTCGGCGCCGGTCACGGCACCCAGCGCAAGCACCGCTCGCCCGGTTCCATCGGTGGCTGCGCCACCCCGGGCCGCGTGTTCAAGGGCCTGCGCATGGCGGGTCGGATGGGCCACGAGCGTGTGACCACCCAGAACCTGACCGTTCACGCGGTCGACGCGGAGAAGGGTCTGCTCCTCATCAAGGGCGCGATCCCGGGCCCGAACGGCGGCCTCGTCCTCGTCCGCACCGCGGCGAAGGGGCTGTGAGGAAATGACCACCATTGACATCCTGTCGCCGGCTGGCGACAAGACCGGCAGCCTTGAGCTCCCGGCCGAGATCTTCGACGCGAAGGTCAGCGTTCCGCTGATGCACCAGGTCGTCGTGGCGCAGCTCGCTGCGGCCCGTCAGGGCACCCACAAGACCAAGACGCGTGGCGAGGTCCGCGGTGGCGGCAAGAAGCCGTACCGCCAGAAGGGCACCGGCCGCGCCCGTCAGGGCTCGACCCGCGCGCCGCAGTTCGCCGGCGGTGGCGTCGTGCACGGTCCCGTGCCGCGCGACTACTCGCAGCGGACCCCGAAGAAGATGATCGCCGCCGCCCTGCGCGGTGCGCTCACCGACCGGGCCCGCCACAACCGCATTCACGTCATCACCGACGTGACCGCGACCGAGGCGCCGTCGACCAAGGCCGCCAAGAGCCTGTTCGGCAAGATCACCGAGCGCAAGAACGTCCTCCTGGTCGTCGAGCGTGCGGACGAGCTGGGCCTGAAGTCCGCTCGCAACCTGCCGAACGTCCACATCCTGGACGCCGGTCAGCTGAACACCTACGACGTGCTCGTCTCCGACGATGTGGTCTTCACCCAGGCCGCCTTCGAGCGTTTCGTGGCCGGTCCGGCCGCGTCCGCCAAGGCCGTTGCCGCTGAGGGCGAGCTCGAAGGGAGCGCCGCCTGATGAGCGACGTTACGAGCAAGACGTTCACGGACCCCCGTGACGTCCTGGTGAAGCCGGTTATCTCCGAGAAGAGCTACAGCCTTCTCGACGAGAACAAGTACACGTTCATCGTGTCGCCGGGCGCCAACAAGACCCAGATCAAGCAGGCCGTCGAGGCCGTCTTCTCGGTCAAGGTCGAGGCTGTCAACACGATCAACCGTCAGGGCAAGCGCAAGCGCTCCAAGACGGGCTTTGGCAAGCGCAAGGACACCAAGCGCGCCATCGTGACGCTGGCCGAGGGCAACCGCATCGACATCTTCGGTGGTCCGACCTCCTGACGGAGGCCGTGATCGTCGATCAAGACGAGGACGAAAATGGGTATCCGCAAGTACAAGCCGACTACGCCGGGCCGTCGTGGCTCGAGCGTGGCCGACTTCGTCGAAATCACGCGGTCCACGCCGGAGAAGTCGCTGGTTCGCCCGCTGCACAGCAAGGGCGGCCGTAACAACGCCGGTCGTGTCACCGCTCGCCACCAGGGTGGCGGTCACAAGCGCGCCTACCGTGTGATCGACTTCCGTCGTCACGACAAGGACGGCGTGCCGGCCAAGGTCGCGCACATCGAGTACGACCCGAACCGCACCGCGCGCATCGCGCTCCTGCACTACGCGGACGGCGAGAAGCGCTACATCATCGCGCCGCGCGGCATCGCGCAGGGTGACCGGATCGAGAACGGCGCTGGCGCCGACATCAAGCCGGGCAACAACCTGCCGCTGCGCAACATCCCGGTCGGTACCACCATCCACGCGGTGGAGCTGCGTCCCGGTGGCGGTGCCAAGCTGGCCCGCTCGGCCGGTTCCGGCATCCAGCTGCTGGCGCGTGAGGGCAAGATGGCGCACCTGCGCATGCCCTCCGGTGAGATCCGCCTGGTCGACGCGCGCTGCCGTGCGACCGTCGGCGAGGTCGGCAACGCCGAGCAGTCGAACATCAACTGGGGCAAGGCCGGCCGTATGCGCTGGAAGGGCGTCCGCCCGACCGTGCGTGGTGTCGCCATGAACCCGATCGACCACCCGCACGGTGGTGGTGAGGGTAAGACCTCCGGTGGTCGCCACCCGGTCTCGCCGTGGGGTAAGCCCGAGGGCCGTACCCGTCGCCCGAACAAGGCGTCGGACAAGCTCATCGTGCGCCGCCGCAAGACCAACAAGAAGCGCTAGGAGCAGGTCAGATGCCGCGCAGTCTTAAGAAGGGCCCCTTCATCGACGGCCACCTCATCAAGAAGGTGGACGCGCAGAACGAGGCCGGCACGCAGAACGTCATCAAGACCTGGTCCCGCCGCTCCGTGATCTCCCCGAGCATGCTCGGCCACACGATCGCGGTTCACGATGGTCGCAAGCACGTCCCGGTGTTCGTCACCGAGTCGATGGTCGGCCACAAGCTGGGCGAGTTCGCTCCGACCCGCACTTTCCGCGGCCACGTCAAGGACGACCGCAAGTCGAAGCGTCGCTAGTCGCCTGAGCTTCACCGCCAGATCGACTCAATGACTTACTCCATTAAGGGGACAACCATGGAAGCCAGGGCACAGGCGCGGTACATCCGCGTGACGCCCATGAAGGCCCGCCGCGTGGTGGACCTCATCCGCGGCCTGCCGGCCACGGAGGCCCAGGCGGTCCTGCGTTTCGCTCCGCAGGCCGCCACCGTGCCGGTCGGCAAGGTGCTCGACAGCGCCATCGCCAACGCCGCGCACAACTACAACCACTCCAACGTGGACGACCTCTACATCTCCGAGGCGTACGTTGACGAGGGCCCGACCCTGAAGCGGTTCCGTCCGCGTGCCCAGGGCCGTGCCTACCGGATCCGCAAGCGGACCAGCCACATCACCGTGGTCGTCAGCAGCAAGGAAGGGACCCGGTAATGGGCCAGAAGGTTAACCCGCACGGGTTCCGCCTCGGCATCAGCACGGACTTCAAGTCCCGCTGGTACGCCGACAAGCTGTACAAGGACTACGTCAAGGAAGACGTTGCCATTCGTCGCATGATGACGAAGGGCATGGAGCGCGCCGGCATCTCCAAGGTCGAGATCGAGCGCACCCGCGACCGCGTCCGCGTCGACATCCACACCGCTCGCCCCGGCATCGTCATCGGCCGCCGTGGCACCGAGGCCGACCGCATCCGCGGCGACCTCGAGAAGCTGACCGGCAAGCAGGTCCAGCTGAACATCCTCGAGGTCAAGAACCCCGAGCTGGACGCCCAGCTCGTGGCTCAGGGCGTCGCGGAGCAGCTGTCCTCCCGCGTCTCCTTCCGCCGTGCCATGCGCAAGTCGATGCAGGGCACCATGAAGTCCGGCGCCAAGGGCATCAAGGTCCAGTGCTCCGGTCGTCTCGGCGGCGCCGAGATGAGCCGTTCGGAGTTCTACCGCGAGGGCCGTGTGCCGCTGCACACCCTGCGCGCGAACGTCGACTACGGCTTCTTCGAGGCCAAGACCACCTTCGGCCGCATCGGCGTGAAGGTCTGGATCTACAAGGGCGACGTCAAGAACATCGCCGAGGTCCGCGCTGAGAACGCCGCTGCCCGCTCGGGCAACCGCCCGGCCCGTCCCGAGGGTGGTCGTCCCGCCCGCGGTGGCGAGCGCCGTGGTGGCGAGCGCGGTGGCCGTGGCCGTCGTCCCGCCGCCGCCGAGGCCCCCGCGGCCCCGGCCGTCGAGGCTCCGGCTGCCGAGAACACCGGAACGGAGGCCTGACCGCAATGCTGATCCCCCGTCGGGTCAAGCACCGCAAGCAGCACCACCCGAAGCGCCGTGGCGCTGCCAAGGGTGGCACCGAGCTGGCGTTCGGCCAGTTCGGCATCCAGGCCGTGACCCCGGCCTACGTGACGAACCGTCAGATCGAGTCCGCTCGTATCGCGATCACCCGTCACATCCGCCGTGGCGGCAAGGTCTGGATCAACATCTACCCGGACCGTCCGCTGACCAAGAAGCCGGCCGAGACCCGCATGGGTTCCGGTAAGGGTTCGCCGGAGTGGTGGATCGCGAACGTGCACCCGGGTCGGGTCATGTTCGAGCTGTCGTACCCGAACGAGAAGGTCGCTCGTGAGGCGCTCACCCGCGCCGCCCACAAGCTGCCGATGAAGTGCCGGATCGTCCGGCGCGAGGACGGTGAGAGCTGATGTCGGCCGCTACCAAGGCTGCTGACCTCCGCCAGCTGGACAACGAGGGTCTCGTTGCCAAGCTGCGCGAGGCCAAGGAGGAGCTGTTCAACCTCCGCTTCCAGGCGGCGACCGGGCAGCTCGACAACCACGGACGGCTCAAGCTCGTCCGTAAGGACATCGCGCGGATCTACACCCTGATGCGCGAGCGCGAGCTGGGCATCGAGACGGTGGAGAGCGCCTGATGACTGAGAACACCAACGAGACGCGCGGTTTCCGCAAGACCCGTGAGGGTCTCGTCGTCAGCGACAAGATGGACAAGACCGTCGTCGTCGCCGTCGAGGACCGCGTCAAGCACGCTCTGTACGGCAAGGTCATCCGCCGTACGAACAAGCTGAAGGCGCACGACGAGCAGAACGCGTGCGGTGTCGGCGACCGTGTCCTCCTCATGGAGACCCGGCCGCTGTCCGCGACGAAGCGCTGGCGCGTCGTCGAGATCCTCGAGAAGGCCAAGTAACGAAGCCGATGAGGTACGGCCGTATGTGCAGCGGGCCCCGCGCGGGCGCCGGTGTGAGCAGCGGCCGGCCCGTCGACTCTCGTTGACGATCAGGAGAACGTTGTGATCCAGCAGGAGTCGCGACTGCGTGTTGCCGACAACACTGGTGCCAAGGAGATCCTTTGCATCCGTGTTCTCGGTGGCTCCGGTCGCCGCTACGCCGGCATCGGGGACGTCATCGTCGCGACCGTCAAGGACGCGATCCCCGGTGGTTCGGTGAAGAAGGGTGACGTCGTCAAGTGCGTCGTCGTCCGCACCGTGAAGGAGCGCCGTCGTCCGGACGGTTCCTACATCCGGTTCGACGAGAACGCCGCCGTCGTCCTCAAGAACACCGAGGGTGACCCCCGCGGTACCCGCATCTTCGGCCCGGTGGGCCGCGAGCTGCGCGACAAGAAGTTCATGAAGATCATCTCGCTGGCGCCGGAGGTGCTCTAACCCATGGCGAACAGCATGAAGATCAAGAAGGGTGACCTGGTTCAGGTCATCACCGGCAAGGACAAGGGCAAGCAGGGCAAGGTCATCCAGGCCCTGCCGGCCGAGAACAAGGTCCTGGTCGAGGGTGTGAACCGGGTCAAGAAGCACACCAAGCCGGGTCCGGGCACTCAGGGTGGCATCGTCACCGTCGAGGCCCCGGTGCACGTCTCCAACGTCCAGCTGGTCGTGGAGAAGGACGGCAAGAAGGTCGTCACCCGCGTTGGCTACCGCTTCGACGACGAGGGCAACAAGATCCGCGTTGCCAAGCGAACCGGTGAGGACATCTGATGTCTGAGACGTCTGTTGAGAAGGTGGCCCCCCGCCTCAAGGAGAAGTACAACTCCGAGGTCAAGGGCCAGCTGCAGGAGCAGTTCTCGTACGAGAACGTCATGCTGACGCCGGGCCTGGTCAAGGTCGTCGTCAACATGGGTGTCGGCGAGGCCGCCCGTGACAGCAAGCTGATCGAGGGCGCGATCCGCGACCTGACCGCCATCACGGGTCAGAAGCCGGCCGTGACCAAGGCTCGTAAGTCCATCGCGCAGTTCAAGCTGCGCGAGGGCCAGCCGATCGGCACCCACGTCACCCTCCGTGGTGACCGCATGTGGGAGTTCCTGGACCGTCTGGTGTCGCTGGCCCTGCCGCGTATCCGTGACTTCCGTGGCCTCTCCCCGAAGCAGTTCGACGGCCGTGGCAACTACACCTTCGGTCTGACCGAGCAGGTTATGTTCCACGAGATCGACCAGGACAAGGTCGACCGTCAGCGCGGTATGGACATCACCGTCGTGACCACCGCTCAGACCGACGACGAGGGCCGGGCGCTCCTGCGCGCCCTGGGCTTCCCGTTCAAGGAGGCGTGAGCCAATGGCGAAGAAGTCCCTCATCGCGAAGTCCGAGCGCAAGCCGAAGTTCGGCGTCCGGGCCTACACCCGGTGCCAGCGCTGCGGCCGTCCGCACTCGGTGTACCGCAAGTTCGGCCTGTGCCGTGTCTGCCTCCGTGAGATGGCGCACCGCGGCGAGCTGCCGGGCGTGACCAAGAGCTCCTGGTAATCCAGCAGCCCTAGGCACACCAGCGACACAGAGGTGCCCGATCCCACACCGCTCATTTTTGGGCTGCCGTACGGAATCCCGTAAGGTTGTGGGGTCGGGCCCCCTGTCACGGCGTCTCCATGGGCGACCGTGGCCTTCCCCCCGGGGGAGGGCTCGCATCCCAGTCTTACTACGTCGCAGGTCCCCTGCGCTTGTGCCCCTGTCGGACTCCTCGGAGTGCGGCAGGGGGACCTGGTGCGGAGAAACCACGGCGAGAGAGGCCTGAGGCCATCATGACCATGACCGACCCCATCGCAGACATGCTCACGCGTCTGCGTAACGCGAACTCGGCGTACCACGACTCCGTGGCGATGCCGGCCAGCAAGATCAAGGCGCACGTCGCCGAGATCCTGCAGCAGGAGGGTTACATCTCCTCCTACAAGGTTGAGGAGCCCGTTGAGGGCGAGGTCGGCAAGAAGCTGACCATCGAGCTCAAGTTCGGCCCCAACCGTGAGCGCTCCATCGCCGGCATCAAGCGCATCAGCAAGCCGGGTCTGCGCGTTTACGCAAAGTCCACCAACCTGCCGAAGGTGCTCGGCGGCCTGGGCGTGGCGATCATCTCCACGTCCTCGGGTCTCCTCACTGACAAGCAGGCCGCCAAGAAGGGCGTAGGCGGAGAAGTTCTCGCCTACGTCTGGTAATTCGGGAAAGGGAGGTACAGCAATGTCGCGCATTGGACGGCTGCCCATCCAGGTTCCCGCTGGTGTGGACGTCACCATCGATGGCCAGGCGGTCTCGGTGAAGGGCCCGAAGGGCTCGCTCACCCACTTCGTCGCCGAGCCGATCGAGATCGGCAAGGGCGAGGACGGCACCGTTGTCGTCACCCGCCCGAACGACGAGCGTCGCTCGAAGGCCCTGCACGGCCTGACCCGCACGCTGGTGGCGAACATGATCACCGGCGTGACCGCGGGCTACCGCAAGTCGCTGGAGATCAGCGGTGTCGGCTACCGCGTCGCGGCGAAGGGCTCCGACATGGAGTTCTCGCTCGGCTACAGCCACCCCATCCTGGTCACCGCGCCGGAGGGCATCTCCTTCGTCGTCGAGTCCCCCACCAAGTTCCACGTGGACGGCATCGACAAGCAGAAGGTCGGCGAGATCGCCGCGAACATCCGCAAGCTGCGCAAGCCCGACCCGTACAAGGCCAAGGGCGTCAAGTACGCGGGCGAGGTCATCCGCCGCAAGGTCGGAAAGAGTGGTAAGTAAGCGATGAGCGTCTCTGTCAAGATCGGCAAGGGCAACGCCTACAAGAGCGCCGCTCGCAAGCGCCGCGCGATCCGCGTTCGCAAGCGCATCGTCGGCACCGAGGTGCGTCCGCGTCTCGTCGTGACGCGCTCGAACCGCCACATGGTCGCCCAGGTCATCGACGACGCCAAGGGTCACACCCTGGCGTCGGCGTCCACCCTCGACGTGTCCATCAAGGGCACCGAGGGCGACAAGACCGAGCTGGCCAAGAAGGTCGGAAGCCTGGTCGCCGAGCGCGCCAAGGCCGCCGGCATCGAGTCGGTCGTCTTCGACCGCGCGGGCAACCGGTACGCCGGCCGCATCGCCGCCCTGGCGGACGCGGCCCGTGAGGCCGGGCTCGACTTCTAAGCCGCTCGTCGACTCTGTCGGCGGACGTAATCGAGAGAGGTAATTCCAATGGCTGGACCCCAGCGCCGCGGTAGCGGCGCCGGCGGCGGCACCGGTGGCGAGCGGCGCGACCGTAAGCGCGACGACCGGGGCAACGCCCCCGCCGTCGAGAAGACCGCTTACGTCGAGCGCGTCGTCGCGATCAACCGCGTCGCCAAGGTTGTCAAGGGTGGTCGTCGCTTCTCCTTCACCGCGCTGGTCGTGGTGGGCGATGGCGAGGGCACCGTGGGTGTCGGTTACGGGAAGGCGAAGGAGGTTCCGGCCGCCATCGCCAAGGGCGTTGAGGAGGCCAAGAAGAACTTCTTCAAGGTTCCCCGTATCCAGGGCACCATCGCTCACCCCGTCCAGGGTGAGAAGGCCGCCGGCGTCGTGCTGCTGAAGCCCGCCGCCCCCGGTACCGGTGTTATCGCCGGTGGTCCGGTGCGCGCCGTCCTGGAGTGCGCCGGCGTTCACGACATCCTGTCGAAGTCGCTCGGCTCGGACAACGCGATCAACATCGTGCACGCCACCGTTGCCGCGCTCAAGCAGATCCAGCGTCCCGAGGAGGTCGCGGCCCGCCGTGGCCTGCCGCTCGAGGACGTGGCTCCGGCCGGTCTGCTGCGTGCCCGTGCCGCTGCCGGGGTGAGCGCCTGATGGCTCGCCTGAAGATCACGCAGACCAAGTCGTACATCGGCAGCAAGCAGAACCACCGCGACACCCTGCGCTCGCTTGGCCTCAAGCGGATGCACGACGTCGTGGTGAAGGAGGACCGTCCCGAGATCCGCGGGATGGCCCACACGGTCCGTCACCTGGTGACGGTTGAGGAGGTGGACTGATCATGGGCGACAACCCGATCAAGATCCACAACCTGCGTCCCGCCCCGGGTGCCAAGACCGACAAGATCCGTGTGGGTCGTGGTGAGGGCTCCAAGGGTAAGACCGCCGGTCGTGGTACCAAGGGCACCAAGGCCCGCTACCAGGTTCCGCAGCGCTTCGAGGGTGGCCAGATGCCGCTCCACATGCGTCTGCCGAAGCTGAAGGGCTTCAAGAACCCGTTCAAGATCACGTTCCAGGTTGTCAACCTCGACAAGCTGGCCGAGCTCTACCCGCAGGGTGGCGAGGTCACCGTCGAGGACCTGGTCGCCAAGGGCGCGGTTCGCAAGAACTCCCTCGTCAAGGTGCTCGGCACCGGCGAGATCTCGGTTGCCCTGCAGGTGACGGTCGACGCCGTCTCCGGCTCGGCCGCCGAGAAGATCACCGCCGCCGGCGGTACCGTCACCGAGCTCGTCTGAGCCCGCTGACCCGAGCGAGCCCCGCGTCTCCCGTTCCGGGAGGCGCGGGGCTCGCGTCGTTTCCCGGTGTTTCCGTGCGCGGACGGCCGGAATGCGGTGGCGGGGCTCTCGTTCTTTTGTGTGGCAAATCCGGGCATCCCGTACCCCGTGAGTGGGGGAGCGGCCGTACGCGCTTCTTTCGAGTGGCCGTGCACTGTTAGAGTCCGTGGAGTTCCCTTGTAGGCTGCGCGTAGGCTCGCCTGTGCCGTCTGTACGGGAGCCCGAACCGCAAACTCCCCATTCAGGACCGACCCTCCCGCCGACGACGCGCGGGAGGCGCAGGAGGCACCGTGCTCAGTGCGTTCGCGCGGGCGTTCCAGACGCCCGACCTGCGCAAGAAGCTGCTGTTCACGCTGGGCATCATGGTGCTGTTCCGGCTGGGCTCGCACGTTCCCGTACCAGGGGTCGACTTCGAGGCGGTTCACGCCTGCATCAAGGAGACCAAGAACAACGGCCTGTTCGGGCTGGTGAATCTGTTCTCCGGTGGCGCACTGCTCCAGCTGACGATCTTCGCCCTCGGCATCATGCCGTACATCACGGCGAGCATCATCCTCCAGCTCCTCACCGTCGTGATCCCACGACTCGAGGCGCTGAAGAAGGAGGGCCAGGCCGGCCAGGCGAAGATCACCCAGTACACCCGGTACCTGACCATCGCGCTGGCGGTGCTCCAGGGCACCGGCATCGTGGCGACCGCGTCCAGCGGCGCCCTGTTCTCGGGCTGTGTCTACGCGAACCAGATCGTGCCGGACACCGGCGTCTTCCGGATCGCGGTCATGGTCCTGACCATGACCGCCGGCACCACGGTGATCATGTGGCTCGGCGAGCTCATCACCGACCGCGGCATCGGCAACGGCATGTCGCTGCTGATCTTCACGTCGATCGCGGCGCAGTTCCCCACCTCGATGTGGGCGATCAAGCAGTCCGGCACCATCGGCGGCGGCTGGGTCGAGTTCCTCTCGGTCATCGCGATCGGCGTCATCGTTGTGATGCTGGTCATCTTCGTCGAGCAGGCCCAGCGCCGGATCCCGGTCCAGTACGCGAAGCGGATGATCGGGCGCCGGGCGTTCGGCGGGACGTCGACCTACATCCCGCTCAAGGTGAACCAGGCCGGTGTCATCCCGGTCATCTTCGCCTCGTCGCTGCTGTACATCCCGGCTCTCGTGGTCCAGCTGACCAACAGCCAGGCAGGCTGGGCGGTGTGGATCAACCAGCACTTCGTGCGCGGTGACCACCCGATCTACATGGCCACCTACTTCCTGCTGATCGTCTTCTTCGCCTTCTTCTACGTCGCCATCTCCTTCAACCCCGAAGAAGTTGCCGACAACATGAAGAAGTATGGTGGGTTCATCCCGGGTATCCGGGCCGGCCGCCCGACGGCCGAGTACCTGAACTACGTGCTCACCCGAATCACGTGGCCGGGTTCGCTCTACCTGGGCCTGATCGCGTTGATCCCGATGATCGCCCTGGTCGCCTTCGGACAGCAGACCAACTTCCCGTTCGGCGGCACCAGCGTGCTCATCGTCGTCGGCGTCGGACTCGAAACTGTGAAGCAGATCGAGAGCCAGCTCCAGCAGCGCAATTACGAAGGGTTCCTCCGCTGATGCGTATCGTCCTCGTCGGACCCCCCGGGGCCGGGAAGGGTACTCAGGCGCACCTGCTCGCCAAGACCCTGTCCATCCCCCACATCTCCACCGGCGACCTGTTCCGCGCCAACATCGGTCAGGGCACCCCGCTGGGTGTCGAGGCCAAGAGCTACATGGACGCGGGCCGCCTGGTGCCCGACGAGGTCACGATCGGGATGGCCAAGGACCGCATGCTCCAGGAGGACGCCGCCCACGGCTTCCTGCTGGACGGCTTCCCGCGGAACCTGGGCCAGGCCAAGGCACTGGACGAGTTCCTCGCCGAGCAGGGCATCAAGCTCGACGGCGTGCTCGACCTGGAGGTCCCCGAGGACGAGGTCGTGCGCCGGATCGCCGGCCGCCGGCTGTGCCGCAACGACGGCGGCCACGTCTTCCACGTGGACTACAACGCGCCGAAGACCGAGGGCGTCTGCGACGAGTGCGGCGGCGAGCTGTACCAGCGCTCGGACGACACCGAGGAGGCCGTGCGCACCCGGCTGGAGGTCTACCACACGGAGACCGAGCCGATCATCGACTACTACCGCCAGCAGGGCCTGATCGCCACGATCCCGGCCCTCGGCAAGGTCGACGAGGTCACCCGGCGCGCGATCGAGGCGCTGAAGCAGGACAGCTGATTTCTTAGCGACGTCCGTACGGCCGCGCTGCCCGCTCCAGGGCAGCGCGGCCGTACGGCGTCGTACGGTGGAACGAGTGCACGGCCGCCCGGCAAGGACCGGGCGGGTACCCAAGGAAGGCGTGACCAGATGGTGGAGATCAAGACCCCCGAGCAGATCGCGAAGATGCGAGCGGCCGGGCTGGTCGTCGCCGAGGCGCTCAAGGCATGCCGGGAGGCGGTCGCCCCGGGCATCACCACCCAGGAGCTCAACGACATCGCCGACAAGGTCATCACCGGCCACGGCGCCACCTCGAACTTCCGGGCCCACCACGGCGGCCTCTGGTTCCCGGGCGTGATCTGCGCCTCGGTGAACAACGAGGTCGTGCACGGCATCCCCGGCGAGCGGGTGCTGCAGGAGGGCGACCTCATCTCGATCGACTGCGGCGCGATCCTGGACGGCTGGCACGGCGACGCGGCGATCACCGTCGCGGTCGGCGAGGTCGCCCCCGAGGTCGAGATGCTGAGCAAGGTCACCGAGGGCTCCATGTGGGCCGGCATCGCCCAGATGAAGAAGGGCAACCGCCTGGTCGACGTCTCCAAGGCGATCGAGGGCTACATCCGCCGCCAGCCGCTGCCGCCGAAGGGCAAGTGGGGCATCACCGAGGGCTACGGCGGCCACGGCATCGGCACCGCGATGCACATGGAGCCGCACGTGCTGAACTACGTCGAGCGCGGCCGGGGCAAGGGCCCGAAGCTGATCCCCGGCACCGTGCTGGCGATCGAGCCGATGGTCTCGCTCGGCACCCCGCACACCAGCGTGCTGGAGGACGACTGGACCGTCGTCACCAACGACGGCACCTGGGCCTCGCACTGGGAGCACTCGGTGGCCGTCACCGAGCAGGGACCGGTCGTGCTGACCGCCTTCGACGGCGGCAAGGAGATGCTGGCCAGGCTGGGTGTGACGGCCGCGCCGGACCCGCTGGCGTAGTCGCGCGGGACTCGCGCGGGAGCGGCTCGACGTGATCAACTGCCGCTGCTGACAAGGGATCAGGGCCCTGGGAGTTTGGACTTCCAGGGCTTTTGTCCTATTTTTATGCGCCGGCAGTGGCTACGAGCGAGCAGGAGAGAGCAGTGCTCAAGGGATTCCGCGACTTCATGATGCGCGGCAACGTCGTCGACATGGCGGTCGGTGTGGTGATCGGCGCCGCGTTCACCGCGGTGGTCACCGGCTTCGTCTCCGCCTTCCTCACCCCGCTGGTGGGCGTGGTGGTCGGCGCCGCGGGCGACTTCGGCTCCTACAAGGCGACCATCGCCGGCGTGACCTTCCCGTACGGGCAGTTCCTCAACGTGCTGATCGCGTTCCTCATGACCGCGGCCGTGCTGTACTTCTGCGTCGTCCTGCCGGTGACCAAGGCCACCGCCCGCTACATGCCGAAGAAGCCGAAGACCCCGAAGCGCCCGTGCCCCGAGTGCCTGACCGAGATCCCCGAGGCCGCCCGCCGCTGCTCGGCCTGCACCGCCCACGTGGAGCCGCTGACCGTTCCGGTCGCCCGCTGATCGGGTACCCCCGTTTTGGAGCAGCCCGGGCGCTGGCGTAGGATGGACCGTCGGCTCACTCGTAGCGTGCTCCAGCACGCCCTCTTCCCCCTCGCCGGGGTCGGGGTGGACCCAGGTTCGCACGAGCGTTCCGCATACGGTAGCCGGTCCCGGAAGGTGGATCTCGCAGTTCATGGCTAAGAAGCAAGGCGCCATTGAGATCGAGGGCACCGTGATCGAGTCTCTTCCGAACGCGATGTTCAAGGTCGAGCTGCAGAACGGTCACAAGGTCCTCGCGCACATCAGTGGCAAGATGCGCATGCACTACATCCGCATCCTGCCGGACGACCGGGTCGTGGTGGAGCTCAGCCCCTACGACCTCACGCGCGGCCGGATCGTCTACCGCTACAAGTAAGAACGTCAGATCTAGACCCGGAGAACCTGAAGCATGAAGGTCAAGCCGAGCGTCAAGAAGATCTGCGACAAGTGCAAGGTGATCCGCCGTCACGGCCGGGTCATGGTGATCTGCGACAACCTGCGCCACAAGCAGCGCCAGGGCTGATCGTCCCCCAGCATTTCTCGTAGTACTTCGCGCGACGCGAAAACGTCATAAGCGGGCCACCCGATCCGTCCCCCGGACGGACTGCCGCCCCCGGTCAGAGGCCGGGGCTCCCTCACCGTGAGGTGTCGGAGTAGGTGGCACGCCAGACCTCTGAAGAACCACAGGAGCCTTGAATGGCACGCCTCGCCGGCGTTGATCTCCCCCGTGAGAAGCGGATCGAGATCGCCCTCACCTACGTGTACGGCATCGGCCGTACCCGCGCCCAGCAGACCCTCGCCGAGACCGGCGTCAACCCGGATGTCCGCGTTCGCGACATCGCCGAGGAAGACCTGGTCAAGCTGAGCCAGTACATCGACGCCAACTTCACGGTCGAGGGTGACCTCCGCCGCGAGGTGGCCGCCGACATCCGCCGCAAGGTCGAGATCGGCTGCTACGAGGGTCTGCGTCACCGCCGCGGCCTGCCGGTCCGCGGTCAGCGCACCCACACCAACGCGCGTACCCGCAAGGGCCCGCGTCGCGCGATCGCCGGTAAGAAGAAGCCGGGCAAGAAGTAGTCCGTCCCGTAACCGGACATCCCTCCGGCCCGCGGGTCAGCGGACCGACCACCTCAGTAGGAGAACAGACTTATGCCCCCCAAGGGTCGTCAGGCTGCCGGCGCGAAGAAGATCCGCCGCAAGGAAAAGAAGAACGTCGCTCACGGCCACGCGCACATCAAGAGCACGTTCAACAACACCATCGTTTCGATCACCGACCCCGCGGGCAACGTGATCTCCTGGGCCTCCGCCGGCCACGTCGGCTTCAAGGGCTCGCGCAAGTCCACCCCGTTCGCCGCGCAGATGGCCGCCGAGGCCGCTGCCCGTCGCGCGCAGGAGCACGGCATGCGCAAGGTCGACGTCTTCGTGAAGGGTCCGGGCTCCGGCCGCGAGACCGCGATCCGCTCGCTCCAGGCCACCGGCCTCGAGGTCGGCTCGATCCAGGACGTCACCCCCACCCCGCACAACGGCTGCCGTCCGCCGAAGCGCCGCCGCGTCTGACGCAGCGCCTTCGGGCACGCTGGGTTCTGCTTTAAACCTCGTACGGGGTCCCGTTTCGTGCGGGACCCCGTACGCTGGTTCTGTTCGGCATCAAATAGTGGGTGCCGAAGATCACTGGAGGATCTGAAAACATGCTGATCGCTCAGCGTCCCTCGCTGACCGAAGAGGTCGTCGACGAGTTCCGCTCGCGGTTCGTGATCGAGCCGCTGGAGCCGGGCTTCGGCTACACCCTCGGCAACTCTCTGCGTCGCACGCTCCTGTCGTCGATCCCGGGTGCCGCTGTCACCAGCATCCGCATCGACGGTGTCCTGCACGAGTTCACCACCGTGCCGGGCGTCAAGGAGGACGTCACCGACCTCATCCTCAACATCAAGCAGCTGGTCGTCTCCTCGGAGCACGACGAGCCGGTCGTGATGTACCTGCGCAAGCAGGGCCCGGGTGTGGTCACCGCCGCCGACATCGCGCCGCCGGCCGGTGTCGAGGTGCACAACCCCGAGCTGGTCCTCGCCACCCTGAACGGCAAGGGCAAGCTGGAGATGGAGCTGACCGTCGAGCGCGGTCGCGGCTACGTCTCCGCCGTGCAGAACAAGGCCTCCGGCCAGGAGATCGGCCGCATCCCGGTCGACTCGATCTACAGCCCCGTGCTGAAGGTCACCTACAAGGTCGAGGCCACCCGTGTCGAGCAGCGGACCGACTTCGACAAGCTGATCGTCGACGTCGAGACCAAGCCCGCCATGCGTCCGCGCGACGCCATGGCCTCGGCCGGCAAGACCCTGGTGGAGCTGTTCGGCCTCGCCCGCGAGCTGAACATCGACGCCGAGGGCATCGACATGGGCCCGTCCCCGACGGACGCCGCCCTGGCCGCCGACCTGGCGCTGCCGATCGAGGAGCTGGAGCTCACCGTCCGCTCCTACAACTGCCTCAAGCGCGAGGGCATCCACACCGTGGGTGAGCTCGTCGCCCGCTCCGAGGCCGACCTGCTCGACATCCGCAACTTCGGCGCGAAGTCGATCGACGAGGTCAAGGCGAAGCTGGCCGGCATGGGCCTGGCCCTCAAGGACAGCCCGCCCGGGTTCGACCCGACCGCCGCCGCCGACGCCTTCGGCGCCGACGACCTGGACGACGCGGGTTACGCGGAGACCGAGCAGTACTGAAAGACTTGACCGCGGGGGCGGTTCCCCGGAACCGCCCCCGTCGTCGTGAAAGCCGTGCGGGCACCGTGCCCGTACGCCCGCTGCGGTACCTGGTACGGCCGCAGTCGGAGATTCGAGGAGTAATTCCATGCCGCGTCCCACCAAGGGTGCCCGCCTCGGCGGCGGCCCGTCCCACGAGCCCCTGCTGCTCGCCGGTCTGGCCCGTGAGCTGTTCCAGTACGGCCGCATCACCACCACCGAGGCCAAGGCCCGCCGCCTGCGCCCGCTGGCGGAGAAGCTGATCACCAAGGCGAAGAAGGGCGACATCCACAACCGTCGCCTGGTGCGCAAGACCATCACCGACATCTCGGTGCTGCACACCCTCTTCACCGAGATCGCGCCGCGCTACGAGAACCGCCCGGGTGGCTACACCCGCATCACCAAGATCGGTCCCCGTCGTGGCGACAACGCCCCGATGGCCGTGATCGAGCTGGTCGAGGCGCTGACCGTCGCGCAGACCGCCGTCGGCGAGGCCGAGGCCGCCACCAAGCGTGCCGTCAAGGAGGCCGACGCCAAGGTCGAGGCCACCGAGACCAAGGCCGACGAGGCCGAGGCCGCCGAGCAGGCCTGACACCGTTAGGTGTGCCGCGGGTCCGCTCTCCCAGCGATGGGGGAGCGGGCCCGTTCCTCGTTTCCGGAGAACTGGGAGTAACAGCAGTGGTCAACGATTGCGCCGAGCGGCCGCCGGTCAAGGACGGCCCGGCCGACGGGTACGTCCGGATCCGGCTCGACCTCGCGTACCACGGCGCCGACTTCTCCGGCTGGGCCCGGCAGAAGGGCGGCCGCCGGACGGTCCAGGAGGAGATCGAGACCGCTCTGCAGGTCGTCACCCGCAGCTCCGAGCCGTTCCCGCTCACCGTGGCCGGCCGCACCGACGCCGGCGTGCACGCCCGCGGCCAGGTCGCCCACGTCGACCTGCCCGCCGAGCTGTGGGCCCAGCACGGCGAGAAGCTGCTGCGCCGGCTCGCCGGGCGGCTGCCCGGCGACGTCCGGATCTACCGGGCGGCCGAGGCCCCGGCCGGCTTCGACGCCCGCTTCTCGGCGGTCTGGCGCCGGTACGCCTACCGGGTCGCCGACCACCCCGGTGGCGTCGACCCGCTGCTGCGCGGCCACGTGCTCTGGCACGACCGGCCGCTGGACCTGGACCGGATGAACGCCGCCGCGAAGCTGCTGCTCGGCGAGCACGACTTCGCCGCTTACTGCAAGAAGCGCGAGGGCGCGACCACCATCCGCACCCTGCTGGAGCTGCACTGGGACCGCGTCCCGGTCGACGTCTACGCCGCCCAGGAGGGCTCGCTCGCGGTCGCCACCGTCCGGGCCGACGCCTTCTGCCACAACATGGTGCGGGCGCTGGTCGGCGCGATGCTGCTGGTCGGCGACGGCCACCGGCCGGTGGAGTTCCCCGGCGAGGTGCTGGCCGGCGGCGTGCGCAACTCCGCCGTCAACGTGATCCGGCCCTACGGGCTGACGCTGGAGGAGGTCGGCTACCCGGCGGACGACCAGCTCGCCGAGCGCAGCCGGGCCGCCCGCCGGATGCGCACCCTGCCGGGCGCCGCCGCCCCCGGGGCGGGCCCGCGGCCGGCGGACGGTTAATCGGTTTTGGTCCGGGGCGGTCGCTTGGGACAATCGCCCCCATGGGACACGTCGAGATTTCGCACCTGGAGTACTACCTGCCGGACGGGCGGGTGCTGTTCGACGACGCGTCCTTCCGGGTGGGGGAGGGCGCGGCGGTCGCGCTGGTCGGCGCCAACGGCGCGGGCAAGACCACCCTGCTGCGCATGATCGCGGGCGACCTCCAGCCGCACGGCGGCTCGGTGACGATCAGCGGCGGGCTCGGCGTGATGCGCCAGTTCGTCGGGACCACCGGCCGCGAGGAGCAGCGCCGGGCCGACGACGAGGGCGGCCCCGGCGCGCTGCCCGCCGACGCCTCGGTGCGCGACCTGCTGGTCTCCGTCGCCCCCGAGCGGATCGCCAAGGCGGCCCGCGCGGTCGACGCCGCCGAGCTGGCGATGATCGCCCAGGACGACGAGAAGACGCAGATGGCCTACGCCCAGGCGCTCTCCGACTGGGCCGACGTCGGCGGCTACGACTACGAGACCGACTGGGACGTCTGCACCATGGCGGCCCTCGGGGTGCCCTTCGACAAGGCCCAGTGGCGCGGTCTGAACACGCTCTCCGGCGGTGAGCAGAAGCGGCTGGTGCTGGAGGCGCTGCTGCGCGGCCCCGAGGAGGTGCTGCTGCTCGACGAGCCGGACAACTACCTGGACGTCCCGGGCAAGCGCTGGCTGGAGGAGGCCATCAAGGCCACCCCGAAGACCGTGCTGTTCATCTCGCACGACCGCGAGCTGCTCTCCCGCACCGCCGAGAAGATCATCAGCGTCGAGTCCGGCGCGGCCGGCTCCAGCGTCTGGGTGCACGGCGGCGGCTTCGACTCCTTCCACGAGGCCCGCAAGGCCCGCTTCGAGCGCTTCGAGGAGCTGCGCCGGCGCTGGGACGAGGAGCACGCCAAGCTCAAGAAGCTGGTCGTCACCCTGCGCCAGGCCGCCTCGATCAGCCACGACATGGCCTCCCGGTACGCGGCCGCGCAGACCAGGCTCAAGAAGTTCGAGGACGCCGGCCCGCCGGAGGCGCCGCCGCGCGAGCAGAGCATCACCATGCGGCTCAAGGGCGGGCGCACCGGCGTGCGCGCCTTCACCATGGAGCGGCTGGAGCTCACCGGCCTGATGCAGCCCTTCGACCTGGAGGTCTTCTACGGCGAGCGGATCGGTGTGCTCGGCGCCAACGGCGCCGGCAAGTCGCACCTGCTGCGGCTGCTGGCCGGGGACGAGACGGTCGCCCACACCGGAAGCTGGAAGCTCGGCGCCCGCGTGGTGCCCGGCCACTTCCGGCAGACCCACGCCCACCCCGAGCTGCTCGGCCGTACGGTGCGCTCGATCATCGAGGAGGAGCACGCGCTCAGCCGCGGCGCCGCGATGGGCGCGCTGCGCCGCTACGAGCTGGACCGCCAGGAGGAGCAGAAGTTCGAGTCGCTGTCCGGTGGCCAGCAGGCCCGGCTGATGATCCTCAAGCTGGAGCTGTCCGGCGTCACCGCGCTGCTGCTCGACGAGCCGACGGACAACCTGGACCTGGAGAGCGCCGAGGCGTTGCAGGCCGGTCTGGAGGCCTTCGACGGCACGGTGATGTGCGTCACCCACGACCGCTGGTTCGCCAAGACCTTCGACCGGTTCCTGGTGTTCGGCGCCGACGGCCGGGTCTACGAGTCGGCCGAGCCGGTCTGGGACGTCACCCGGGTCGAGCGGGATCGCCGATGAATTTTGACCCGCCCGTCGCCTCCCGGTAGCCTGGGCGCTTGATGTGCGTATTGGCTCGCTCTATCTCACGTGAGAGGTCGGTACGCCGGAGACATCGGGTCGACGACCAGCGGCTCCCCCTTGAATTGCGTCCAAGGCGGCCAGGCTGATCCCTCCTCCAGGTGCTCCTGTCAGGACTCACTCACTGAAAAGCGAAGGCTACGACCGTGCGTACGTACAGCCCCAAGCCCGGCGACGTCCAGCGTCAGTGGCACGTCATCGACGCGACCGACGTCGTGCTCGGCCGCCTGGCCTCCCAGGCCGCCAACCTCCTCCGGGGCAAGCACAAGGCGATCTACGCGCCGCACGTTGACACCGGTGACTTCGTCATCATCATCAACGCGGACAAGGTGCACCTGTCGGGTAACAAGAAGACCCAGAAGCTGGCGTACCGCCACAGCGGCTTCCCGGGCGGTCTCCGCTCGGTCCGCTACGACGACCTCCTGGCCAACAACCCGGAGAAGGCCGTCGAGAAGGCCATCAAGGGCATGATCCCCAAGAACAGCCTGGGCCGCCAGATGCTCTCCAAGCTGAAGGTCTACTCGGGCGACCAGCACCCGCACGCTGCCCAGCAGCCGGTGCCGTTCGAGATCACCCAGGTCGCGCAGTAATTCCGGCCACCTAGCCCCCCAACACTGAAAAGAGCTGAGGAACACCGTGGCCGAGACCACCGAAACCCTTGAGGTCGACTTCGACGAGACTGTCGTCGAGGGCGAGTACACCTCCGAGGAGAGCTACACCTCCGAGTCCCTGGCCGGCCGCTTCGGCGAGGCCGTCCCCGGCGCCGGCCTCGGCCGTCGCAAGGAGGCGATCGCCCGCGTGCGCATCGTCCCGGGCACCGGGCAGTGGAAGATCAACGGTCGCACCCTGGAGAACTACTTCCCCAACAAGGTGCACCAGCAGACCGTCAACGAGCCCTTCAAGCTCCTGGAGCTGGACGGCCGTTACGACGTCGTCGCCCGCATCACCGGCGGCGGCGTGTCCGGCCAGGCCTACGCGCTGCGCCTCGGCGTGGCCCGTGCCCTGAACGAGGCCGACGTGGACAACAACCGCGGCGCCCTCAAGAAGGCCGGCTTCCTGACCCGTGACGCCCGCGCCGTCGAGCGCAAGAAGGCCGGTCTGAAGAAGGCCCGCAAGGCGCCGCAGTACAGCAAGCGCTAATTGCGCCCCCGGGGGTGCGTACCGCCCTGGTGGTGCACGCCCCCGGATGCGCTCTACACGCCCCGGAGTACCCCGTGTACTCCGGGGCGTCGTGTTCCCCGGCCATTGTGCGGAGCCCGGGGATTCGATCGGATTCACTGCAAGGCATTGCGGCGATGGAGGACGGGACAGTGGGACGACTCTTCGGTACGGACGGCGTGCGCGGTGTGGCCAACGAGGGACTGACGGCGGAGCTGGCGCTCGGCCTGTCGGTCGCGGCGGCGCATGTGCTCGGTGAGGCGGGGGCCTTCGACGGCCACCGGCCGGTCGCGGTGGTCGGCCGCGATCCGCGCGCCTCGGGCGAGTTCCTGGAGGCCGCGGTCATCGCCGGCCTGGCCAGCGCGGGTGTCGACGTCCTGCGGGTCGGTGTGCTGCCCACCCCTGCGGTGGCCTATCTCACCGGCGTGCTCGGCGCCGACTTCGGCGTGATGCTCTCCGCCAGCCACAACGCGATGCCGGACAACGGCATCAAGTTCCTCGCCCGCGGCGGCCACAAGCTGGACGACCGCATCGAGGACGCCATCGAGGCCCACTACCACAAGCACGCGGCGGGCGGCGAGGAGTGGAACCGCCCGACCGGCGCCGCCGTCGGCCGGGTCCGCGAGTACACCGAGGGCTTCGACAAGTACGTCGCCCACCTCATCGGCGTGCTGCCCAACCGCCTGGACGGCATCCGGGTCGTCATCGACGGCGCGCACGGCGCGGCCGCGTACGTCGCCCCCGAGGCCTTCGCCCGGGCCGGCGCCGAGGTCGTGCACACCCTGGGCGCCGAGCCCACCGGCCTCAACATCAACGACGGCGTCGGCTCCACCCACCTGGACCGGCTGCGCACCGCCATGCGCGAGCACGCGGCCGACCTCGGCATCGCGCTGGACGGCGACGCCGACCGCTGCCTGGCCGCCGACGCGGACGGCAACGAGGTGGACGGAGACCAGATCATCGCGATCCTGGCCGTCGCCATGAAGGAGGCCGGCACGCTGCGCCGCAACACCGCGGTCGCCACCGTGATGTCCAACCTGGGCTTCAAGCTGGCCATGGAGCGCGAGGGCGTCGAGCTCGTCGAGACCGCCGTCGGCGACCGGTACGTGCTGGAGGCGATGAAGGAGCAGGGCTTCGCGCTGGGCGGCGAGCAGTCCGGCCACGTCATCCTGCTGGACCACGCGACCACCGGCGACGGCACGCTGACCGGCCTGATGCTGGGCGCCCGGCTGGCGGCGACCAAGCAGCCGCTGGCGGACCTGGCCGCCGTGATGACCCGGCTGCCGCAGGTGCTGATCAACGTCAAGGGCGTCGACAAGGGCCGGGTGAACACCAGCGTGGAGCTGTCCGCCGCGGTCGCCGCGGCCGAGGCCGAGCTGGGCGCCACCGGGCGGGTGCTGCTGCGGCCGTCGGGCACCGAGCCGCTGGTGCGGGTGATGGTCGAGGCGGCCGACGAGGTGCAGGCGCGGTCCGTCGCCGAGAAGCTGGCCGAGGCGGTCCGCACCCACCTGGGCTGACCGGGCGCACGCACACCGGAAGGCCCCCGCCGCGGACGTCCGCGGCGGGGGCCTTCCGGCCGTTCCCTCAGAGCTTGCGCAGCAGCGCCCGGCGGACCTTGTGGTCCGGGCCCTTCTGCAGGATCAGGGTGGCCCGGCCGCGGGTCGGCAGCACGTTCTCCAGCAGGTTGGGCCGGTTGATGGTGCGCCAGACCTGGCGGCCGTACTCCATCGCCTCCTCCTCCGGCACCTCGGTGAAGCGGCGGAAGTAGGAGTTCGGGTCCTGGAAGGCGGTCTCGCGCAGCTTGCGGAACCGGTCCAGGTACCAGCTCTCGATGTCGTCGGTGCGGGCGTCGACGTAGATGGAGAAGTCGAAGTAGTCGGCCACCGCCAGGCGGGTGCGGCCGTCGGTGCCGGGCAGGGCCGGCTGGAGCACGTTCAGGCCCTCGACGATCAGGATGTCCGGGCGCTCCACGGTGAGCCGCTGCTCCGGCACGATGTCGTACACCAGGTGCGAGTAGACCGGCGCGGTGACCCGCTCCTTGCCGGCCTTCACGTCCGCGACGAAGCGTGTCAGCGCCCGGCGGTCGTAGGACTCGGGGAAGCCCTTGCGGGCCATCAGGCCGCGCCGGCGCAGCTCGGCGTTGGGCAGCAGGAAGCCGTCGGTGGTGACCAGCTCGACCCGGGGGTGCTCGGGCCAGCGGGCCAGCAGCGCCTGGAGCAGGCGGGCGGTGGTGGACTTGCCGACCGCGACCGAGCCGGCCACGCCGATGATGAACGGGGTGCGGGTGCGCTCGGTGTCCGGGGTGTCCAGGAAGGTGCCCAGCGTGCCGCGCAACTCGTGCGTGGCGTGGATGTAGAGGTTCAGCAGCCGGGACAGCGGCAGGTAGACGTCCCGGACCTCGTCGAGGTCCAGGGCGGTGCCGAGGCCGCGCAGGCGTTCCACCTCCTCGGCGGTCAGCGGCAGCGGCGTACGCTCGCGCAGCGCGCTCCACTCGGCCCGGCTGAGGTCCACGTAGGGGGACGGCGAGGGGCCGGGTGTGGTGTCGCCCCGCGTACAGAGTTCGGTCAGCACATGCTCCATTGTGGGCCGTAGCGCCGTTCGGGGTGGTTGTGGTGTCGGTCACGGCCTGCGGGCGAACCGTGCGAATGGGGCGTTCGGAGCGCCCTTATGCTGGCACGCATGTGCGGAATTGTTGGATACGTGGGCTCCCAGCCCGCCCTTGACGTTGTAATCGCAGGCCTGCAGCGACTGGAGTACCGGGGTTACGACTCGGCCGGTGTCGCGGTGCAGGTGCAGGGCTCCGACGGGCAGTGGAGCCTCGCCACCGACAAGCGGGCCGGAAAGCTCGCGAATCTGGAGAAGTCGCTCGCCGAGGCCCCTCTTCCCGGCGGCACCACCGGCATCGGCCACACCCGCTGGGCCACCCACGGCGGTCCGACGGACGCCAACGCCCACCCCCATCTGGACGACGCCGCCCGGGTGGCGGTCGTCCACAACGGCATCATCGAGAACTTCGCCCAGCTCCGGGCCGAGCTGGCCGAACGCGGCCACACGCTGCGCTCGGAGACCGACACCGAGGTCGTCGCGCACCTGCTCGGCGAGGAGTACCGGGGCGACCTGGCCGAGGCCATGCGGGTGGTCTGCCGCCGGCTGGAGGGCGCCTTCACCCTGGTCGCGGTGCACGCCGACGCTCCGGACGTGGTGGTCGGCGCCCGCCGCAACTCGCCGCTGGTGGTCGGGCGCGGCGAGGGCGAGAACTTCCTCGCCTCCGACGTCGCCGCGTTCATCGCGCACACCCGCGAGGCGATCGAGCTGGGCCAGGACCAGGTCGTCGAGCTGCGCCGGGACGGCGTGACGGTGACGAACTTCGACGGCACCCCCGCCGACGTGCGCGAGTACCACGTCGACTGGGACGCCTCGGCCGCCGAGAAGGGCGGCTACGACTACTTCATGCTCAAGGAGATCGCCGAGCAGCCGAAGGCCGTCGCCGACACCCTGCTCGGCCGGATCGGCACCGACGGCCGGCTGACCCTGGACGAGCTGCGGATGTCGGACGCCGACCTGCGCTCGGTGGACAAGGTCGTCATCGTCGCCTGCGGCACCGCCTTCCACGCGGGCATGATCGCCAAGTACGCGATCGAGCACTGGACCCGGATCCCCTGCGAGGTGGAGGTCGCCTCCGAGTTCCGCTACCGCGACCCGATCATGGGTCCGGGCACGCTGGTCATCGCCATCTCGCAGTCCGGCGAGACCATGGACACCCTGATGGCGCTGCGGCACGCGCGCGAGCAGGGTGCCAAGGTGCTGGCGATCTGCAACACCAACGGCTCGACCATCCCGCGCGAGTCGGACGCGGTGCTGTACACCCACGCCGGCCCGGAGGTGGCCGTCGCCTCCACCAAGGCGTTCCTGACCCAGCTGGTCGCCTGCTACCTGGTGGCGCTGTACCTGGGCCAGGTGCGCGGCACCAAGTGGGGCGACGAGATCTTCGCCGTCATCAAGGAGCTCGGCGACGCGCCGAAGCAGGTCGAGCAGGTGCTGGAGACCATGGAGCCGGTGCGCGAGCTGGCCCGCTCCCTGGCGGACGCGCGCTCGGTGCTGTTCCTGGGCCGGCACGTCGGCTTCCCGGTGGCGCTGGAGGGCGCGCTCAAGCTCAAGGAGCTCGCCTACATGCACGCCGAGGGCTTCGCGGCCGGCGAGCTGAAGCACGGGCCGATCGCGCTGATCGAGGAGGGGCTGCCGGTGGTGGTCGTCGTGCCGTCGCCGCGCGGGCGGTCGATCCTGCACGACAAGATCGTCTCCAACATCCAGGAGATCCGGGCCCGTGGTGCGCGGACCATCGTGATCGCGGAGGAGGGCGACGAGGCGGTCGTCCCCTACGCCGACCACCTGATCCGGATCCCGGTCACGCCGACCCTGCTGCAGCCGCTGGTCTCCACCGTGCCGCTGCAGGTCTTCGCCTGCGAGCTGGCCACGGCCAAGGGCCACGAGGTCGACCAGCCGCGCAACCTGGCGAAGTCGGTCACCGTCGAGTAGTCCGGCCGGGTGCCCCTGCGGTGGCTGCGTCCTACCGCAGGGGCGCCGTGTCGAGCGCGAACGAGAACGGCGCGGGCGGTTTGATCCGCCTGCCGGACTCGGTCTCGTGGATGGTGGTGTCATCGCCGTCCTCGGGGTCCGTGAACAGCGTCATCTTGCCTTCACCGCGGTCGAGGAGGAGAGAGCACGGGACGCCCGCGGCGGCATGGCCCAGGCGATTGGGCTCTCGGTCCTTGACGGGGTTGGTCGATGTGACCGCGAGGACGAGTGCGACCCCCACGGTGGACGACCACGACTCCTGGGCGCGGAAGTGACCGACGGGAGCGACCGTGGCATCGGGGATGAACCGGCCCTTCGGAGTGATCAGCCCCTTGCCGCCGCTGACGTACAGCTCCTCGGCCGCCTCCCGCGCGACGGCTCGGGCGAACCGGGCGATCGCATCCTCGTGGTCACCGTCCGGCGGTGGCGTCACGGCGATCTCCCCTTCGAGCAGCTCGGCCTTGAAGCCCGGAGGCGTGTCCAGCTCCAGGAACGCCCGGAGGACGTCGTCCCCGCCCAGCGGGTGCTCGACCGCCGGCATGGCGACCATGGCCCTTCCCCCTCCTGTGGGTCCGTGCCGAGCCACACGGCAGGCACCCGGACCGACACCGGCGGGGATCGAAGTGGTTGTCACTCGAAAGTGTGCCGCAGGCCCGGCTGCCGTGCGGCGGCGGCGCGGGCTAGCGTCGGCGGTAGCCGACCGCTGAAGGAGTCTCCGTATGCGTCACGCCCATCGCGTCGAAGTCGTCCGTGCCGCCGAGGCCGCGCTGATGGCGCGGCTCCCCGAGGGGACGCTGATGCAGCGCGCCGCCGTCGGGCTCGCCGCGACCTGCGCGCGGCTGCTGACCCGCCGCCGCGGGCGGGTGTACGGCAGCCGGGTGGTGGTGCTGGCGGGCAGCGGGGACAACGGGGGCGACGCGCTGTACGCCGGTGCGGCGCTGGCGCGGCGCGGGGCGCGGGTGTCGGCGGTGCTGCTCGCCCCGGAGCGGGCGCACACCGCGGGGCTCGCGGCGCTGCGGGCGGCCGGCGGGCGGGTGGTACCGGAGCAGGAAGTCGGCCTGGCCGACTTCTCGCGCGCGGACCTGGTGCTGGACGGCATCGTCGGCATCGGCGGGAAGGGCGGGCTGCGGGCGGAGGCCCGGCCGTACGCGCGCGCCGGGCGGGCGGGGGTGGTGGTGGCCGTCGACGTGCCGAGCGGGGTGGACGCCGACACCGGTGAGGTCGCGGGGGTGGCGCTGCGGGCGGACGTCACGGTCTGCTTCGGCACGTACAAGCCCGGGCTGCTGATCGACCCGGGCGCCTCGTACGCCGGGGCGGTGCAGCTGGTGGGGATCGGGCTGGAGCTGCCGCCGGCCGAGGTCGCGGCGCCGCAGCACGCGGACGTGGCCGCCCTGCTGCCGGTGCCGGGGGCGGAGAGCGACAAGTACCGGCGCGGGGTGGTCGGGGTGGCGGCCGGATCGGCGCGGTACCCGGGGGCCGCGCTGCTGGCGGTCGCGGGCGCGCTGCGCGGCGGCGCGGGCGCGGTGCGGTACGTGGGGACGGCGGCCGAGGAGGTGGTGCGGCGGTTCCCGGAGGCGCTGGTCACCGAGGGCGGGCCGGCCGGTGCGGGGCGGGTGCAGGCCTGGGTGGTCGGGCCGGGCGAGGGCGAGGGGGCCGAGCGGGCGCTCGCGGAGGCGCTGGCCGCGGACGTGCCGGTGCTGGTCGACGCGGACGGGCTGACCGAGCTGGCCCGGCTCGGGCCGGGCGCGCTGGCCGGGCGGACGGCGCCGACGCTGCTGACCCCGCACACCGGCGAGGCGGCCCGGCTGCTCGCCGGGGCGCAGGGCGCCGGGGGCCGTGCGGGCGACGGGGGCGGCCGGCCGCCGGCCGCCGACGAGCTGGCGGCCGCCCGGCTGGCCACGGCGCGGCGGCTCGCGGCGGCGTACCGGGCGACGGTGCTGCTGAAGGGTTCGACCACGGTGGTCGCCGATCCGGGCGGCGCCGTGCGGGTGAACCCGACCGGTACCTCCTGGCTGGCGACGGCCGGCAGCGGCGACGTGCTGGCCGGTCTGGCCGGCTCGCTGCTCGCCGCGGGCCTCGCCCCGCTGGACGCCGCCTCGGTGGCCGCCTACCTGCACGGCCTCGCCGCCCGCCGCGCCGCCGCCACCCCCGGCGCCCCCGTCACCGCCCTGGACGTGGCCGCCGCCCTCTCCGGCGCCTGGAACGACGTCCGCTCGGCAGCCGCCGAGCCGGCCACGAAACCGGCCGCGTAGGAATATGCAGACCGGTCTGCTTACTCGCCGGAGCAGGAAGTCGGCCCGGCCGACTTCCCACTCCACGCCCGGGCTGCGCCCGGGGCGAATCGGTAGACCGGTCTGCATACTCCCGGGCGCGCCGCCCGGTGGCGGCGCGCCCGGCGCAGCTCTGTGGAGTGGGAAGTCGGACCCGCCGACTTTCCACTCCCGCTGGGCCGGGTGCCCGGGGCGGGTGCCGGGGTCGGAGGGCGGACAGGGCGGCGCGGGGCGCGGGGCGGCGGGCGGTACGTGGTGGCAGGCTCTGTGGAGTGGGAAGTCGGCCCGGCCGCCGCGTGCCCGCCCTCCACGCTGAACAGCGTGTGGTGGACGAGTGCCTCGGCCTCCTCCCGGCTGCGCCCGAGCACCTCCCGCAT